>JBIPMZ010000249.1:0-3785 GCA_044376165.1 Cyanobium sp. | reverse complement strand
GGCGAGTTTCTCGATGACCACCGGATGGCGCGGGTCCGCCAGCAGTCCACTCGCATAAGACCTGGCATCGGCCAGGCTGGCGAAGCGGGGCCCACAGACCTCGTCGGGGACGGTGTGTTCGTTCGGCGCCAGCGTGCGAACGCGATAAAGGCCCTCCCCCGCGGCCAGGCGCGGGGCGAACGGCTCATCGGATCGCCGGCGGCACGGTTCAGGCAGCGGTGTCTCCCCGTCAGGCTGGGGTCCGCCCGGAACCGAAGGGGTGGCGCTCAGCTGCGGTTGCCGCGGCCGTAGCCGCCACCGTTGTACCCCCCTCCGCCGCCGAAGGAGCCGGCGGGGCGGTTGTCCGAGCGCCGGGCGCCACCACCCCCGCCACCGCCACCGGGACGGGGCTCGGCTTTGTTGACGCGGATGGCCCTTCCCATCCATTCCACATTCTGGAGGTCTGCGATGGCGGCCTGCTCCGCTGCGGGATCGCCCATCTCGACGAAGGCAAAGCCTCGCTTGCGGCCGGTCTCCCGATCGAGGGGCAGGTTGCACTGCCGAACTTCGCCGTATTCGGCGAAGAGACTGCGAACATCTTCCACTTCGGCGTCGAAGGAGAGGTTGCCGATGTAAATGGTCATCAAAAGGAGCGGGAACTATGAATGATTCGTCGAAAGTCTTGGAGAAAGTTGCTGGCCTTGTGGAGAAATCCTTGCCGCCCTGGGTTGGCCGTGGGTTTGCTGGAGCCGCCGTATCGGAGAGAAACCTGCTGGGGAGAGATTCGGGAATCACCTCGACGCTAGCGCAGAGGGATCAGCGCCCCCTTGGAGAAGGCCAGCCAGGGGCAGGGCGAGACGGCCGGGCCTGGAACGGCCGGAAACAAAAAAAGCGGATGGCCAGGGGACCATCCGCCAAAGAAATCCCGAAGGATCTGGAGCTCGGGGATCAGCCCAGGCCGATTTGGCCGAGGATGCCCTGGCCGGTGAGCACCTCGGTGGCGAGGCCGATCACGAAGCCGAGCATGGCCAGGCGGCCATTCCAGGTTTCCGCGAAAGCGACGAAGCCGAAGCGGGGGGTGGGTTCAGTCATGGGGTGGTGTTGCGAAACCTAAAGCTAATGTAACGGACCGTTAACCGCCTCGGGTGTGTCGCACGATGCAGAATCCCCCCTTTTTTCGCCGGGGCCGGTCAGCATGGGGGCTCCGGCAAGTCCGCGCCATGGATTCCGCGCTCCCTCTGTCCAGCCGGTGCTAAGGCGGAAGGCATGGCAGAGCTGGCCGCCACCCCGGGCCCGGGATCTCTCGAGGATCGGCTCAGCGCCCTGTTGGCAGCGCTGAGCCCCGCGGAGAAGATGGCGCTCCTGGAGGGCGCTACCCCCTTCTGGTCCGGCATGGCCGACATCGCCCTGCGGGAGGCCTCCCACCGCCATCCCTGGCCCTGCGGGGTGGTGCCCCGCCTGGGGCTGCAGGGGTTGCATTTTGTGGATGGCCCGCGCGGCGTGGTTCTGGAGGGCGAGGCCACCACCTTCCCGGTCCCCATCGCCCGGGGGGCCAGCTGGGACCCGGATCTGGAGGAGCGCATCGGCGAGGCGATCGCCCGGGAGGCCCGCTCCTTCGGGGCGAACTGGGCGGGGGTTGTCTGCGTCAACCTGCTGCGCCATCCCGGTTGGGGCCGTGCCCAGGAGACCTACGGCGAGGATCCGGTGCTGCTCGGCGCCCTCGGGGCGGCGATGACGCGCGGGGTCCAGCGCCATGCGGTCGCCTGCGTCAAGCACTTCGCCCTCAACTCCATCGACAGCTCCCGCTTCCTGGTGGATGTGCGGGTTTCCGAGCGGGTGCTGCAGGAGCTCTATCTGCCCCACTTCCGCGACTGCATCGAGGCCGGGGCCGGCTCGGTGATGACCGCCTACAACCGCGTCAACGGGGAGTGGTGCGCGCAGAACCCGTCGCTTCTTAAGGGGATCCTCAAGGGCCGGTGGGGGTTCACCGGCTTTGTGGTCACCGACTTCATCTTCGGCCTGCGCGACGGGGTGGCGGGCCTGCGGGCCGGCCTGGATTTGGAGATGCCCTTCCGGATGATCCTCAGCGGCGTGCTGCCCCGGGCGGTGGCGCGGGGGGAGGTGTCGATGGCACGCATCGACGATGCGGTGCGGCGTCAGCTGCGGGCCCAGCTGGGGGTTCCCCAGGGGCTCTATCCGCCCTCCCTGCGCGGCTGCCCGGCCCATCGCGCCCTGGCCCGGGAGGCGGCTCGCAAGGCGATCGTGATGTTGCGCAACGAGGGAGGCGTGCTGCCGCTCACCGGCCTGCGCTCCCTGGCGGTGCTCGGTCCCCTGGCGGCGGTGGAAAATCTCGGGGATCGGGGCTCCTCCGACACCCGCCCCGCGCCGGGGTCGGTGGTGACTCCGCTGCAGGGCTTGCGGGACGCGGCGCCCGAGCTGGTGATCCACCATCGCGGTGGCGTGGAACCCCGGGCCGCGGCCCGGCTGGCGGCCGCCAGCGATGCGGCCGTCGTGGTGGTGGGCCTGGATTGGCGCCACGAGGGGGAACACATCCACCCGGGTGATCTCGCGCCAATCCTGGCCCAGGTGCCTCCCCCCCAGGCCCTGCAGCGGCTCCTCGGGCCGCGTCGGGTGGGGCGGCTCTGGTCGCCGGTGGCCGCGCTGCTGGCGGCGGTGACCCGCTTCGGCTCGGCCCGCAGCGGTGGCGACTTCGCTGCCGGCGACCGCACCGATCTGGCCCTGCCAGCCGATCAGGTGGCGTTGATCCGTGCCGTGGCCGCCGCCAATCCCCGCACGGTGGTGGTGCTGATGGGCGGTGGCGCGATCCTGGTGGAGAACTGGCTGGGGCTGGTGCCGGGCCTGCTTCTGCTCTGGTACCCCGGCCAGGAGGGCGGCACCGCCCTGGCGGAGGTGCTCCTGGGCAAGGTTTCGCCTTCCGGGCGGATGCCCTTCACCGTGCCCTCCGGCTCGGAGTCCCTGCCGCCGTTCGAGCCCCGGGCGGAGCGGGTCGCCTACGACCTGTGGCATGGCTATCGGCGCCTGGCCCGCGAGGGCTGGCGGGCGGCCTTCCCCTTCGGGTTCGGCCTCTCCTACAGCCGCTTTGCCCTGGGGGCCCCGGAATTGCAGCCCTCCTCCTGTCCCGACGCCCTGGCGCTGCGCTGCAACCTGCGCAACCTCGGGCCGATGCCGGCCGATGAGGTGGTGCAGGTCTACGGGGAACCCCCGGGCCGGGTGGTGGAGCGACCGCGGCGGCAGCTGGTGGCGTTTGGGCGGTTCTCGCTCGCGGCTGGAGAGGAGAGGCAGGTGGTCTTGACGATTCCGCTGCGTCGCCTGGCCTGGTTCGACGAGAGCTGCGCGGCCTTCCGGCTCGAGCCGGGACGCCATCGCCTGGTGCTGGCCCGCCATGTGGAGGACGAGGGGATCGCGGTGGATCTGGATCTCGCCGACACCGTGCTCGGCCCCTGACTCCGCGGCCGGACCTCAGCCGCGCCAGTGCCCGAGCGTCCGCACCAGGCGCAGGCGGTTGTAGCGCTGCACCAGCACGCAGGGCAGGTTGAACGCGCTGGCGAAGACCAGATTGATGCACACCCCGGCCGGTGGCAGCCACAGGGCGGTGACGATCCAGAACGGCCACAGGCCCCAGTGCACCAGCTCCGCCCGACGGGTTTCCAGCAGCAGCAGCCGCAGCGGCGCCGGATCGCGGCGTGCCAGGCCCGCCTTGCGCACCCCCCCTGGCAGGGCATGGCCCGCATCGGGAAGCCAGGGCTTCCAGCGACGGATCGCCAGGCGCTGTTCGTAGAGCGGCA
>JBIPMZ010000248.1:0-3791 GCA_044376165.1 Cyanobium sp. | reverse complement strand
CTGGAGGGGATCCCTCGTTACAGCGTGCGGGAACTCAACGAGGCGGTGGCGGCTCTGCTGGATCGCGGCTTCGCGCCACGGTTCCTGCTGGAGGCCACCGTCAGCCGCCCACAAAACAAAAAGGGCCACCTCTGGCTCACCCTCAACGACGGGGAAGCCTCCATTTCGGCGGTGATCTGGGCCTCCACCCTGGCTCGGCTCAGCTTTGTTCCCGAGGATGGAGATGGGGTGCTGGTGATCGGCAAGCTCAACTTCTGGGCAGCCCGCGCCAATCTCAGCGTCCAGGTGCTCGACCTGCGACCCGCTCTGACGGCGGTGCTGCGCCAATTCGAACGGGTGCGCGCCCAGCTGGAGCCCGAGGGCCTGTTCGCAGCGGAACGCAAGCGCGCCTTGCCCAAGATGCCGGCCCGCATCGCCCTGCTCACAAGCGTGCCGAGTTCGGCGCTGGCCGACATGCTGCGCACGGCGAGGGAGCGCTGGCCCGCCACCGATGTGCTTGTGATTCCAATCCCCGTGCAGGGGGCGGTGGAGGGGAAGATCGTGGCCGCCCTCCAGGCCCTTTCGGAGCGCGCCGCCGCCCTGCGGGTGGAGGCCCTCGTGCTGGCCCGCGGGGGCGGAAGCCGGGAGGATCTGGCGGTTTTCGACGGGGTGGCCCTGGCCAGAAGCCTGGCCGCCTGTTCCGTGCCGGTGGTCTGTGGCCTGGGCCACGAAGACGACATCACCATCGCCGATCTGGTGGCGGACCACCGGGCGGCCACCCCCACCGCGGCGGTGGTGGCGCTGCTGCCCGATCGCCAGGCGGTTTTGCTGGAACTTCGCCGCAGCCGCACCGAGCTGCGCCGCTGGCTGCGCCTGAGGCTGGAGGCAACCCGAAAGCAGCTGCGCCAGCAACGGGCGCTGCTGATCGCCCAGCATCCGGCCCGGCGGCTGGAGCAGCAACGCCGCTGGCTGGCCCAGCAGAGGCTCCTGCTCCAGGCCCTCTCCCCCCAGCACCTGCTGGAGCGAGGTTTCAGCTTGCTGCGCGACCGGAAGGGACAGCTGGTGCGCTCGCGGGCGCAGCTGGAGGTGGGGGAGGGGATCGAGGTGCAGATCGTGGATGGTCGGGTGCGGGCGCAGGTGGAACAGCTGCTGCCCCCGATCCCCGCTTCCCCGCGCGACTCCTGATTCCCCCTGCCACTTCTGCCTTCTCGGCGCACTTCCTGATTCCCCTTCCCGATCTCCTCCGTTTCCCCATGGCCCGCCAGTCCCGCTCCAGCCTCCCGGCCCAGGACGGCCCCCAAGCTCCCGATGACGGTGGGGCCGCCGAGCTCAGCTTCCGCCAGGCGCAGACCGCTTTGGAGCTCACCCTCTCCGAGCTGCAGACCCACGATCTGGACGTGGAGGCGATGGCCTCCCTCTATCGACGGGCCCAGGCCTACGCCGATCGCTGCGAGGCCCTGCTCGAGCAGGTGGAACAGGAGGTGATGCAATGGACCCCGGAAACCCCCGATCAGCCTCCCCAGGCCTTCCAGCCGTGAGCGAAACGCCGCCCCCACCAGCCAGCATCCCCGGGCCTGCCGGCCGCCAAGCCCCCCTTCCGCCCCTGGCCTGGCTGTATCTGGTTTTGGCAATCGCCGGTGGCGTCCTGCCCTGGCTCGCCAATGTGGCCTTCCTGCGGGAACACGGCCCCAGCTTCAACCTGGCTCTGTTTGTGGGTTTGGCCAACGCCAATCCGGCCGCCCAGTCGCTCTCCCGCGATCTGGCAGTGGGGGCAACGGCCGTGACGATTTGGATGATCAGCGAGAGCCGGCGGCTGCGGATGCGTGGCCTCCCCTGGGTCCTCCTGAGCTGCGTGACGATTGCCTTCGCCTTTGGGGCCCCCCTGTTCCTGCATCTGCGCGAACGACGGCTGCGGGAGCTGGAGGCCTGCGGGGGGATCCAGCCCTGAGAGGTGCCTGACCCGGCTTTCAGCTGGCCCGGGGGGAATCGCCAGAGTTGGTCTCCACATCGACCGCCTCCACGTTGATGGTGACGTTACGGGGGTCGATCTCCGTTCCTGCCGGGCCTGTCTCCCCACCCTTGCCAAAGTCGATCAGCGTGCCGCAGGCGGGGCACACCGGCTGGCCCAAGCTGATCACCCCACAGCTTGGACAGGTGCGCACCCGGCGTTTGAGCACTTGCCAGCCGATCACAGCCACCGCCCCTCCCAGCAGGGGGAGCAGCAGGAGGGTGAGGGTGAGACCCCCGACCAGGTCGAGGAGAAGGCGGCCGATCGGGGTGGGCAGAACCAGCAGCAGGAGAAGGAGCAGCAGCAACCAGGGGACGGGACGGACCATCAGCGGTGGAAGCGGCGGTCAGTTTCGAACCACCTCTCCAGGGCCGCCATCGCCTCGATGCCCAACCAAGCCAGCAGCAGACAGGCCACGAGCCAGGCGACCACCACAACCCCTCCAATCAGCACTGGAGTGAGGACAAGGAGGGTGATGCCCACCAGCACCAACGCTCCCACCACGGTGCACGTCAGGGTGAGCAAGCCTGGCAGGGATCGGGGCGGGGGGGTGGGCTTGGTCAAGGGGCGCAAGGGGAGCTACCCCTATCTTGACCGCAACGGCGAAGGGAGTCAGGCACCCCCCCGGGTGTGGATCGCCCCCCCGGCGAGCGACGGGCGAGCACCAGGCTCAAGCATTGGCCGTAGTAGAGGATCACCCCAAGCAACCAGACCCAAAGCGTGAGCACCAGTACACCGCCCACCACGCCATAGGCCTGGAATCGCAGACCCAAGGCAATGAGCGATCGACCCAGGAGCAAGTTGAGCGAGGTGACGGAGACGCTCAGCAGAACGGCAGCGGGAATAAGTGGACGCAGAGGAATGCGGCGCGAGGGAAGGAGCCACAGCAAAAGAAGGCTGACTCCAAAACCAAGCAATAGAGAAAGCGTCAAATCGACACCTACCGAAACCCTACCGATCCCGCGCAGGATCTGAGGCAGACTGGCCACCAGCCAGAGGCGCAGATGACTGGAGCCAAAGAAACGCCAATGACTGATCGTTTGATCCAAACCGATCACCAACACCAAAAGCAGGAGCAGGGCAAAGCTCTTCAGGCGCAGCAGGAGAAAGCGACGCACCACAAGGAACCAGGGCAAACTTTCCAGACCCAAGGGACGATTCCACCAGATGCGATCGGCACCACGCTGCAAAGTGAGATAGATATTGCTGGCGCTCAGGCAGAGCAGAAGCACTCCCAACAGCCCTGCCCCGTAACCCTGATTGGTGAAGCGCTCCAGAGTGGCTTCGAACAGGGCCACCCCGGAAGCGGGGAGGACCGTGGCCACCAGCTCGGACAGCCGTTGCAGCAGTTCACGATCGTTGCCGAGCACCCGCGAGGCAAGGGCCAAGGCGATGAGCAGAGCGGGGAAGAAAGACTGCAGTGTGTGATAGGCAAAAGCTGCGCTCAGATCGATACAATCCGCCCGCAACCAGAGGGCATAGGCATCCCAGAACGGTCGCAACCGCCTCGGGAACCCCTTCCGTGCCACCCCCTGCCGCATCGCCAAATCCAAGTACGCGAATGGCCAAAGCCACCCCGGTCTAGCCAAAAAAAACCACCCTCGCAGGGGTGGTTTCGCTCGACATCAACAAAAAGTTTTACCTGGCATCGAGCTATTTTCGCAGGGGGCTGCCCCCCAACTATCTTCGCCGCTGCTGCGTTTCACGCCCGAGTTCGAGATGGATCGGGGTGGGGCCACAACGCCATGGACACCAGGATAGAAACTCCTGTGGTTGACAAACCTTGAAAATTGCATAGGCTCAC
>JBIPMZ010000033.1:0-13721 GCA_044376165.1 Cyanobium sp. | reverse complement strand
AGATGGCCGTGATGATGGGCAGGATCATCACCACCAGGATCAGCACCGCCGGAGCCATGCCGGGCCCCTGGGGAACCGTGGAGAAGAGCGGCGTCCAGCCCAGAAGCTGGTGGAGGAGTTGCAGGGTGGGTCGGAGCAGCGGCTCCATCACAAAGATCGCCCAGAGCCCCAGAACCACCGAGGGGATGGCGGCCAGCAGCTCCACCATCAACCCGATGGCTTCGCAGATCACGGCGGGGATGAGCTCCTCGGTGATGAAAATGGCCGTGCCCAGGCCGAGGGGCACGGCGATCAACAGGGCCAGTAGGGAGCTCACCAAGGTGCCGTAGATGGCGGTGAAGGCCCCGTAGCGGTTGTTGACCGGATCCCAGGCGGAGGTGGTCAGGAAGGAGAGACCGAAGCTGGCGATGGCCTCCCGGGCCCCCTGAAGAACGGTGAGGAAGATGCCGAGCAGCACCACGGCAACCAGGCCCGCCAGCAGCAGGGTGAGCCAGCGGAAGCCGTTGTCCACGAGCTTTTCGCTGGCGGGACGGCGGCGCAGGGTGAAGGCGTCCTGAAGGCTGGCGACAGATCGGGAACCGTCCGTGCTGGTCATGCGGGAGCGGCGGGTGGGGGCAGGGAGAAGGCAACCCTCTCCTACAACCCTAAGAAGCCCCTGGGCGGGGTCCGTTTAAGCTGCGTTTAACAGATGGCCAGGACCGGTAGCTTGGGCCTACACCCGTCCCTCCTGGGCGGAATCTCTCTTCCTTCATGGGGCGGATCGTTGGCATCGACCTGGGCACCACCAATTCGGTGGTGGCGGTGCTCGAGGGCGGCCGTCCGCAGGTGATCGCCAGCGCCGAAGGGGGTCGCACCACCCCGTCGGTGGTCGGCTTCAGCCGCGAGCGCGAGCTGCTCGTGGGGCAGCTGGCCCGGCGGCAGCTGGTGCTGAACCCCCGCAATACCTTCGCCAACCTCAAGCGCTTCGTCGGCCGCGGCTGGGACGAACTCGACGAGGGGAGCCTTGGGGTTCCCTACACGGTCCGGGCCAACGACCGGGGCAACGTGCGCATCGTCTGCCCCGTCACCGAACGGGAGTACGCGCCGGAGGAGCTGGTGGCCTCGATTTTGCGCAAGCTCGTCGACGACGCCTCCACCTATCTGGGCGAGGCGGTGGAGGCGGCGGTGATCACGGTGCCGGCCTACTTCAACGACGCCCAGCGCCAGGCCACCCGCGACGCCGGCCGTCTGGCGGGTCTCCAGGTGGAGCGCATCCTCAACGAACCCACCGCGGCGGCTTTGGCCTACGGCTTCGACCGGAGCGCCGCCCGCCGGGTCCTGGTCTTCGACCTCGGCGGCGGTACCTTCGATGTCTCGGTGTTGCGCATCGCCAACGGCGTCTTCGACGTCAAGGCCACCAGCGGCGACACCCAGCTCGGCGGCAACGACTGGGATCGGCGCGTCGTCGACTGGGTGGCGGACGCCTTTCAGAAGCAGCACCAGATCGACCTGCGCCGCGACCGGCAAGCCCTGCAGCGCCTCAGCGAGGCGGCCGAAAAAGCGAAGCAGGAGCTCTCCGGCGTGCGCAGCACCCCGATCTCCCTCCCCTTCATCGCCACAGGACCCGAGGGGCCGCTGCACATCGAGACCACCCTGGAGAGGGGCACGTTCGAGAGCCTCTGCCCCGATCTGCTCGACCGACTGCTGCGGCCGGTGCAGCGGGCCCTGCGGGATTCCGGGATGACCGCCGACGACATCGACGATGTGGTGCTGGTGGGCGGCTCGACGCGGATGCCGATGGTGCAGGAAATGGTGCGCACCCTGGTGCCGCGCGAACCCTGTCAGTCGGTCAACCCCGATGAAGTGGTCGCCATCGGCGCCGCCGTGCAGGCCGGCATCCTCACCGGCGAACTGCGCGACCTCCTGCTCAACGACGTCACCCCCCTCTCCCTGGGGCTGGAGACGATCGGCGGTGTGATGAAGGTGCTCATCCCCCGCAACACCCCGATCCCGGTGCGCAAGTCGGATGTGTTCAGCACCTCCGAAGCGAATCAAAACTCGGTGGACATCCATGTGCTGCAGGGGGAGAGACAGATGGCGGAGGGCAACAAGTCGCTCGGGCGCTTTCGCCTCTCCGGCATTCCGCCGGCCCCGCGCGGGGTGCCCCAGGTGCAGGTGTCGTTCGACATCGACGCCAACGGCCTGCTTCAGGTCTCGGCCACCGATCGCACCACCGGACGTCAGCAGAGCGTGACCATTCAGGGGGGGACGAACCTGAGCGAGGAGGAGATCCAGAAGCTGTTGGAGGAGGCGGAGCAGAAGGCGGCGGAGGACCGCCGCAAGCGCTCCGAGATCGACCGGCGCAACCGCGCCCAGACCCTTGTGGCCCAGGCGGAGCGACGGCTGCGGGATGCGGCCCTGGAGCTCGGCCCCTACGGGGCGGAGCGGCAGCAACGGGCGGTGGAAATGGCCCTGCGGGAGGTGCAGGATCTGCTGGCCGGGGGGGAGACCGCGGAGCTGGAGCTGGCGGTCAGTCAGTTGCAGGAGGCCCTGTTTGGCCTGAACCGGCGGCTGATGAGCGAACGCCGCGCCGAGGGGGGGCCCCTTCAGGGCATTCGCAACACCCTTGGATCCCTCAAGGACGAACTGTTTGCCGAGGACGACTGGGAGGAGTGGGACAGCCCGCGGCGGGGCGAATGGGAGACCTCCCGGCGCAGCGACCCCTGGCCGAGCGCCAGCCCTAGCTATGGCCCACCGCCCGCCCGGAATCCGGAGCGCCTCCTCGACGACGAGGGGTATCGCCGCCCGTCGCGTCCGCCATCGCCGCCGCCGCGGGTGCCCTCGGGGGAGTCCCGCCGCCCCGTGCCGAGCGTGCACGACGATCCCTGGTCGGATGACGAGGCGCCGTGAACCGCTTCAGCACCGCCGAGCCCTCCCTCGACGGCAGGCCTGACTTCTGGGCGGTGCTGGGGCTGGCCCCCGGAGCCGATCCAGACACCCTCAAGCGGGCCTTCCGGAAGCAGGCCCGCCGCTGGCACCCCGATCTGAATGGCAACGATCCCGTCGCCGAAGAACGGTTCAAGCGGGTCAATGAGGCCTATGCCGTCCTCTCCGATCCCCGTCGGCGCCAGGCCTGGGAGGCGGGTTTGGAGGGCCCGGGGGCGGAGGGGGATCGCGATCCCTTCGCCACCGGCTTCCCCCACTTCGACGACTACCTGAGGGCCCTGTTCGGCGACTCCAGCTTGGAGGGCGAAGGCCTGGAGCCGGAGGCCCCCGAAGACCCGGGGGAAGGGAGTCCGGCTGAGGTCGCCACCCGGTCCGCCTCACCCCCCCCCGTGCGGGCGACCAGCGATCTGGAGAGCCTGGTGGAGCTCAGCGCGGACCAGGCCCTGGAGGGGGCCCGGGTGGAGCTGGACCTCCCCGATGGCACCGTGGTGGAGGTCTGGACCCCTCCCCTGGCGGGCGATGGTTGGCGATTGCGGCTGGCGGGGGTGGGACCCGGCGGTGCGGATCACTTCCTGCAGCTGCGGGTGCGCACGGCGGAGGGACTGCGCATCGACGGGCTGCGGGTGCACTTCCAGCTGGATCTTTCCCCCGCCGATGCGGCCCTGGGCTGCCAGGCGGTGGTGCCCACCCTGGAGGGTCCCGTGCGGCTGCGGGTCCCCCCGGGCTCCTCCAGCGGGCGGCTGCTGCGTCTGCGGGGCCGTGGGTTGGAGTGGGAAGGTCGCCGCGGCGACCAGCTGGTGGAGGTGCGCATCGTGGTGGAGGAGGCGCTCGACGAAGCGCAGGAGGCTTTGTATCGACGGCTGCGGCAGCTGGCCGGCGAACGGCACGGCGGATGAGACGATGGTGGGAAACCGTTGTCGCCCCGCCCGTGAGTTCCGAATCGGTGCACGTGCTGCTCTTCGATGCCGGCAGCGATACGGAAGGGATCCATTCCCTCGAACTCCAGGGCCGCACCGTGGTGCTTCTCTTTGAGGATCCCGACGACGCGGAGCGCTACGCGGGCCTGTTGGAGGCGCAGGATTTCCCGGTGCCCAGCGTCGAGGCGCTGGAGCGGGAGGAGATCGAGCGTTTCTGTGCGGAGGCCGGCTACGAGGCCCGCCATGTTCCCTCCGGATTCCTCCCCCGCAGCGACGAGGAACGCCTCTTGATCGCGCCGCCGGAGCAAAACCTCGACGTGAGCCACTGGCGTGAATTGGCCGAGAGCGAAACCGCGGCCCGCGGAATGCCCGCTCCCCTCGCCGAAGGCCGCGAGGGTCGCGATCCGGAGCTGGAGGCTTTCCGCCGCCGTCTCGAGGGCCTGCTTTGACCGCCCCGAGGGGCCCGGAGATCCGCAGCCGCGGCCACCTGCTCACCGAGCAGGCCAATCCCGCCAGTGAGCATCTCGACCAGCTCGACACCGCCGCCCTGGTCGATCTGTTTTGCCGCCAAGACCTCGAACCCCAGCGGGCCGTAGCCGCAGCCAGCGGGGCTTTGGCCGCCGCCGTGGACGCCATTGCCGCCCGCCTGCGCACCGGCGGGCGGCTCTTCTACCTCGGGGCCGGAACCTCCGGACGGCTCGGGGTGCTCGATGCCGCCGAGTGTCCCCCCACCTTCTGCTCCCCTCCGGAACTCGTGCAGGGGATCCTGGCCGGAGGCCCCCCCGCCCTGTTGCGCAGCTCCGAGGGCCTGGAGGACCAAGCCGAAGCCGGCCAGGCCGATCTGGAGGCTCGGCACCTCCAACGCGGCGACGCCCTGGTGGGGATCGCCGCGGGCGGAACCACCCCCTACGTGCTGGGGGGCCTGGCCTACGCCCGCTCCCTCGGCGCCCTCACGATCGCCATGGCCTGCGTGCCGGCGGAGCAGGCGCCGATGCCCTGCGACATCGACATCCGCCTGCTCACGGGCCCGGAGCTGCTCACCGGCTCCACCCGCCTCAAGGCCGGCACCGCCACCAAGATGGCCCTGAACATCCTCTCCACCGGCGTGATGGTGCGTCTGGGGAAGGTCTACGGCAACCGGATGGTGGATGTGGCCGTCACCAACGCCAAGTTGGCGGACCGGGCGCTGCGCATCCTGGGCGACCTGGGGGGCATCGAGCGGGATCGCGCGGCCAGCCTGCTGACCGCCGCCGGTGGCTCCGTGAAGGTGGCGCTGCTGATGCTGGCCAGCGGCCTCGATGGCAGGGCGGCCACCGCAGCCCTGGAGCGCCATGGCCCCAGCCTGCGCGACGTGCTGCGCTGCCTGGGCTACGCGCTCGCCCCCGACCCTTCCTGCCAGGGTCCCCAGTAGGGGGAGGTGAACAGCTCGGTGCGTTTGCGGGTCTCCGGGGGCACGGCGTGGGCCGGCGTCATCAGCGCGTGGCGCAGGGCGCTGTGGGCCTGGCTGGGAGGGCGGGTGGCCGCCACCCGCTCGGCGGCCAGGCGCACGATCTGCTGGGCCAGCTCGGCGTTGGCGCGGAGGTTGGCGATCACCATCTCCACGCTCACCGACTCGTGTTCCTGGTGCCAGCAGTCGTAGTCGGTGACCATCGCCAGGGTGGCATAGGCCATCTCGGCTTCCCGGGCCAGCCGCGCTTCGGTGTGGTTGGTCATGCCGATCACATCGCACCCCCAGGAGCGGTAGAGCTCCGATTCGGCTCTAGTGGAGAAGGCCGGACCCTCCATGCAGAGGTAGGTGCCGCCGCGGTGCAGCCGCCGGCCCTCGGGCATCAGGCTCTCCCCCACATCGGCCAGCATTCGGCTCAGGACGGCGCAGTAGGGATCGGCGGCCGTCACGTGGGCCACAGCCCCCTGGCCGAAGAAGCTGAGGGGCCGCTGGTGGGTGCGATCGATGAATTGATCGGGCACGAGCATGTCCAAGGGGCGCACCTGTTCCTGGAGCGAACCCACCGCCGACACCGAGAGAATCCACCGCACAGCGAGGGAGCGCAGGGCCCAGAGATTGGCCCGGTACGGCACCTCCGTGGGGGTATGGGAGTGATGGCGCCCGTGGCGGGCCAGGAACACCACCTCCAGATCGCCGATACGGCCGATCCTCAAGCTGTCGGAAGGGCTGCCATAGGGCGTCTCCACCTGCCGCTCCTCCAGCACCTCCAGCCCATCCATGGCGTACAGGCCGCTGCCGCCCAAGACCCCCAACCGGGCCGTTGCCAGATCGGGCTTGTTGCCGACCCCCCCCGGGGCGGCGGCGGCGCTGGAGGAGCTCATCGGAGACGGCGAGAGGGGTTCAGATCCGTTCTACCCCAGGGTCCCCTGGCCGATACAGTCGGTTTTTCCCGCTGCATGCCCGTGACCAAGGCCCTGATGGAGACCGAAGCCGGCCCCATCCACCTCGAGCTGTTCGACGCGGACGCCCCCGGCACCGTGGCCAACTTTGTCAAGCTCGCCAACGATGGCTTCTACGACGGCCTCGCCTTCCACCGGGTGATCGACGGCTTCATGGCCCAGGGGGGCTGCCCGAACAGCCGGGAGGGCGCGCCCGGCGTGGCGGGAACCGGCGGACCCGGCTACAAGATTCCCTGTGAGATCAATCGCAACAAGCACCAGGCCGGCAGCCTCTCGATGGCCCACGCGGGTCCCAACACCGGCGGCAGTCAGTTCTTCCTCTGCCATGGCCCCCAGCCCCACCTCGACGGCGTCCACACCGTTTTCGGCCATACGGGCGATCTGGATGTGGTGCGCAAACTGAAGAACGGCAGCCGCATCCACAAAGTGACGATCGAGGCTTGAGGACCGGCGCCCTCAGCGCCAGACCACAAAGCCCCCGGGGGTCACGCTGAGCCGCGGACAGGAGGACTCCGTGGCCCCCAGATCGGCCAGGGGGCGAATCTCCGGCTCCAGATCCACGCTGGGATGCTCCACGCGCCGGCCGTCCGGCGCCAGCAACAAGCTCACCGCCCGACCTCCAGGCCAGCTGGCGATGCGCTGCAGCACCGCCGCCAGATCCGCGGGGGCGAGGGGCCGCGGCTCCGGCGAGCGCAGCAGCAACGCCAGCCGCGGCTGCGCCAGCAGGGCCAGCAGACGGGGGTGCTCCTCCGGCTCCAGGAGCAGCCCCTGCTCCAGCAACCAGCCCCGCAGCCCCTCCAGCCGCTCCACCAGCTCCACGGCTCCCGCCTCCCCTTGCCAGCCCAGCACCGCCGTGGGCCCCCAGCTGCCCGGCACCTCCAGCGGCGCGGTGGAGCTTGCCTCCATGAGATGGCCCAGCTTGGTGCGCTTGGCCTGCAGATAGGCGGCGTTGTGGTCCCCCGCATGGATCACCAACGGCACCCGGTCCACCACCTCCAACCCATAGCCGCCGAGGCCGGCAATCTTGCGGGGGTTGTTGGTGATCAGCCTCAACCGCCTCACCCCCAGGTCGCTGAGGATCTGGGCACCGACGCCGTAGTTGCGCAAATCGGCCGGGAAGCCCAGCCGCTCATTCGCCTCCACGGTGTCGAGACCGCCGTCCTGCAGGCTGTAGGCACGCAGCTTGTTGATCAGGCCGATGCCCCGGCCCTCCTGGCGCAAATACACCACCACCCCCTCCCCCGCCTGCTCGATCAAACGGAGCGCGGCCTCCAGCTGGGGTCGGCAATCGCAGCGCAGGGAGCCGAAGGCATCGCCGGTGAGGCATTCCGAGTGGACGCGCACCAGCACCGGCCCGGAGGCCCGCTCCGGATGCCCCTTGATAATCGCCACATGCTCGCTGTCGTCGAGTTCGTTGCGATACCCGATCGCCCGGAAGCGACCGAAGGCACTGGGCAGGCTCGCCTCGGCTTGGCGCCGCACAAAGCGCTCGGTGTCCAACCGGTAACGGATCAGATCGGCGATGGAGATCAGCCGCAGCCCATGGCGACGGGTGTAGTCCACCAGCTGGGGGAGGCGGGCCATCGAACCGTCCCGGTTTTGAATCTCGCAGATCACGCCGGCCGGGTAGAGGCCCGCCAGCCGTGCCAGGTCTACAGCGGCCTCGGTGTGGCCGGCCCGCTTGAGGACGCCACCGCTGCGGGCCCGCAGCGGGAAGACATGGCCGGGGCGGCGCAGGTCGCCGGGCCGGGTGGCCGGATGGATCGCCACCTGGATGGTGCGAGCCCGGTCCTCGGCGGAGATGCCGGAGCTGACGCCGTTCTCGGGCCCGGCGTCGATGCTCACCGTGAAGGCGGTCTGGTTGCTGTCGGTATTGCGATCCACCATCAGCGGCAGATCGAGGTGGTCCAGCCGCTCCCCTTCCATCGCCAGACAGATCAGGCCCCGCGCCTCGGTGGCCATGAAATTGATCTGCTGGGGGGTGGCGAACTGAGCAGCGCAGATCACATCCCCCTCGTTCTCCCGGTTTTCGTCGTCGACGACGACGATGGATTCGCCGTTGCGGATCGCGGCGAGGGCGTCGGGGATGGCGTCGAAGCGGACCCCGGGGGCCAGGGCCGGATCGTGGTCGGAGCGGGTCAGCAGGGTTGGAGAGAGCCGTGGAGTCCTTTATAAAGCCCGGTACGATCCCCGCTTGTTTCGTTCGCACCATGGCAGCCAGCAGCGTCGCGGTTCTCGGTGCCAGTGGCTACGGAGGCCTGCAGATCCTGCGGCTGCTGCAGGGGCACCCCGGCTTCTCGATCACCTACCTCGGCGGCGAGCGCAGCAGCGGCCAGCGCTGGAGTGAACGGGTGCCGTTCCTGCCCCTGCCCGGCGATCCGGTGGTGCGCAGCCCGGATCCCGATGCGATCGCCGCGGCCGCCGATCTGGCGGTGCTGAGCCTGCCGAACGGGCTGGCGGCGGGCCTGGTGCCGCCCCTGCTCCAGCGGGGCGTGCGGGTGGTGGATCTCTCCGCCGACTATCGCTACCGCGATCTGGCCCAGTGGCAGGAGGTGTATGCCAGCGAGGCCCGCGAGGTGCCGCGCCACGACGCGGACCTCTGCCGGGAGGCCGTGTACGGGCTGGTGGAATGGGAGGAGGAGAAGATCGGCAACGCACGGCTGGTGGCGGCGCCCGGTTGCTTCCCTACCGCCAGCCTCCTGGCCCTGCTGCCCTTTCTCAAGCAGGGTTTGATCGAACCCGGCGGCATCATCATCGACGCCAAGACCGGCACCTCCGGAGGTGGCCGGGCCGCCAAGGAGCACCTGCTGCTCGCCGAGGCGTCGGAGGCGGTGGCTCCCTACGGGGTGGTGGGCCATCGCCACACCAGCGAGATCGAACAGCTGGCCTCGCGCGTGGCGGGGCAGCCGATCCGCCTGCAGTTCACCCCCCATCTGCTGCCGATGGTGCGGGGGCTGCTGGCCACCGTGTACGCCCGCCTCCGAGATCCGGGCCTGACCGCCGAGGATTGCACCACCTTGCTGCGAGCGGCCTACCGCAACAGCCCCTGTGTGGCGGTGCTCCCCGTCGGCACCTACCCCACCACCAAATGGGTGCGCCAGACAAACCGCTGCCTTCTTTCGGTCCAGGTGGATGAGCGCACCGGCCAGCTGATCGTGATGAGCGCCATCGACAACCTGATCAAGGGTCAGGCGGGGCAGGCCGTGCAATGCCTCAACCTGATGGCGGGGCTGGAGGCCGGCACCGGGCTTCCGCTGCTGCCCTTTTATCCCTGACCCCCCGGCCCCTGCGCTTCCCCGAACCGTTCCGGCCCCAGCGCCAGGCGCTCGGCGGCGAGTCGCACCGCCAGCGGCAGGATGCGGTGCTCCTGCACGCGGATCCGCCGATGCAGGCTGGCGCGGTCATCCCCCGACAACACCGGCACGGCCGCCTGCACCAGGATCGGCCCCGCATCCACCTCCGGCACCACCAGATGGGCGGTGCAGCCCGCCAGGGTCACCCCGGCCGCCAGGGCCGCCCCGATGCCATCCCGACCCCGAAAGCTGGGTAGAAGGGAGGGATGGATGTTGACCAGCCGAGCGGGGAAGGCCTCGATCAGCACCGGCGTGACGATCCGCATCCAACCGGCCATCACCACCAGATCCACCTGCGCCTGGCGGAAGGTTTCGACGAGCGCCTCATCGAGCGCCTCGCGGCTGGGATGGGCGCGGTGGTCGAGCAGCCGCCGGGGGATGCCGAGCCGTTCCGCCCGCTGCCCGGCCCCGCAGAGCGGCTCATTCACCACCAACAGCACCACATCCGCCGCCAGCACCCCGCTGCGGCAGGCCGCCACCAGGGCCTCGAAGTTGCTGCCGTCACCGGAGGCCATCACGCCCAACCGAAGGGCCCGGCCGCGGCCAGCCAGGCCCTCCTGCGGGCTTTCCGGTAGCGGTGGCCACTGAACGCTCAGGTCAGCGGCGGCGCCATCGAGATTGCCGCTACCGTCAGAAAAAGCGGGCATCGGATCCTTGTCCCACCTCTCCATCCTGCCAACCGTTCTGCGTGATGCCGACCGTCTGGTCGCCAGCCTCGCGAGCCTCGGCCTGCAGCCCCTCCGCGGCGGAGAACTGACGGGATTCCAGCAATCCCAGCCGGTGGAGGTGCAGGTGGAGCTGGAGGCCGGCTTGGCCCTGGGCTGGAGTCGCCAACCGGATGGCTCCCTGGCCCTGGTGGGGGACCTGCAGCGGCTCAGCCGCTCCCGATCGATCCAGAGGTTGCTCGGTCGCCTCACCCACGCCTATGCGGCCCGCCAGGCTCTCGACGAGGCTTCCGTCCACCTGCCCGATGCCCTCCTCCACCTCCGTGCCTGAGGGGGGTGGCTCGACGGAGGCGGGCCCCCATCTGAAGCTCCACCTGCGGGAGCCTGGCCGGCACTTGGTGCAGGCTTGCTTGAGCCACCGCCCGCGCCGCCTTGATCTGCTGCTCACCCTGCCGAGCTGGACCCCGGGCTCCTACCTGATTCGCGATTACGTCCGCACCCTGGAGGGCCTGGAGATCGTTCAGGCGGGTCGACACCTCAGGCCCCAGCGGCGGGACGTGGATCGCTGGGAGCTGCGGCTCGAGACCCTGGATCCACTCCAGATCCACTGGCGCATCCTGGCCACCGAGCTGACGGTGCGCACCTGCCATCTCAATGTGGACCACGCCTTCCTCGCCCTGGCCGGCGTCGCCCTGCTGGTGGAGGGGGAGCGATGGCAGCCCCATCGTCTCCGCCTCGAGCTTCCCGAGGGCTGGCATCCGTTTGTGCCCCTGCCGCAGCAGAGCGACGGCACGTGGCTGGCCGCCGATTTCGACACCTTGGTGGATACCCCGATCGAGGCCGGACCCCATCCCTGCCATCCCTTTGCGGTGGCGGGAACGCCGCACCGCTGGGTGAGTTGGGGGGGCGACCTTCCGAAGGATGATCCGGCCTGGCTGGTGGATGTGGAGAAGGTTTGCCTGGCGGCCTGCCGCCTGATGGGGGAGGAGAGGCCCCCGGCCGTGGACTATCTCTTCATCCTCCACCTGCTGGAGCAGGGGTACGGGGGGCTGGAGCACGATCGCAGCTGCGTTCTGCAGTTCGGCCGGCGGGCCCTGGGGCGTCCGGAGGGTCGCCGCAAGCTCTTGCAGCTCGTGGCCCACGAGTACCTGCACCAGTGGAACGTGCGGCGTCTCCGTCCGGCGGAGCTGGCGCCGATCGACTACCGGCGTGCGGCCATCCTTCCCACCCTCTGGTTTGCCGAGGGGGTGACGAGTTACCTCGATCAATTCCTGCCGCTGGCGGCGGGCCTCAGCGACGAGGCGTCGCTGCTCGAAGATCTGGGGGCGGATCTCAGTCGCTTCCGCCTGACGGCAGGTCGACGGGTGCAGAGCCTGCAGGCCAGCGGCGAGGAGGCCTGGGTGAAGCTCTACCGCCAAGATGCCAGCTCCCACGACACCCAGATCAGCTACTACCTCAAAGGAAGCGTGCTGACGCTGGTGCTGGATCTGCACCTGCGTCGCTTTGGCTCCTGGATCGGTGCCGTGTTGCGGCAGCTTTGGCAAAGCCATGGCCGCCGCCGAAGGGGGTATCGCCAAGCGGATCTCCTCGCCGCCTTCGCGGACCATGCGCCGGATCTGTCCACCCTTCTGCCGCAGTGGCTGGAGAGCACCGATGATCCGCCCATCGACGAGTGTCTGCTGGAGGTGGGTCTGCATCTCGTCCCTGAAATCGGTTCCCTCCCCTCTGCCGGCTGGCAACCCGAGGCGAGCGGAGAGGGGGGCTTGCTGCTGCGCCGCGTCGATCGGGACGGTCCGGCCCAGCGTGCCGGGCTGCAGGTGGGGGATGAGCTGCTAGCCCTGGGCGGTCAGCGGGTTCGCGGCGACGACGACCTCGCCGTGGCTCTGGGGGGAACGGATCCTGCCGAGCCCCTGGAGGTGCTGTTCAGCCGCGACGGTTTCGTCCGCCGCGTGCTCCTGCGGCCGGATCCCCCGGTGGTGGTGCGCTGGCGGCTTGCGTCTGTGGAGGATCCGGGCCAGGCCGCCCTGGAGCGGCGCAGACGCTGGCTGGAGTTGCGGCCGTGACCGACCGTCCCCACCCCTTGCTCTGGGCGGCCTTCGCTGCCGCCCTGCTCACCCTGGGGGGGCTGGGCTGGGTGGCTCGGGGGCTGCTCAGCGAGGGCGGTGGCCGTGGAGACGCCCGTGCGGCCCTGTTCGAACTCCTCGAGGAGGGGGGACGCTCCAGCGGCTCCTCCTCCCCCGATTCGCTCCCCGATTCGCTGCGCCGGCCGTCCCCGTTGCCCCCCGACCCGCTGCGTTGGACGAGCCCGCTGGCCCGCTCCTGCCGCGCCGCCGATCCCGAGCTGCGTCAACGGCTGGCCACCGCCTTTGCCCGTCTTCCTTCCCTGCGTCAGCGGGTGGCGATCGATCCCTCCAACTACGGCCGGAGATTTCGCCAGGACGCCTTCGGTAATCGCCTCGATCCAACGCCCCGGGTGGTGGTGCTGCATGAAACGGTCTCCAGCCTCGATTCAGCGCTCAACACCTTCAAAACCCCCCACCCGCGGGACGAGGATCAGGTGAGCTACCACACCTTGGTGGGGCAGCGGGGCGAGATCGTGGAGACGGTGCCCCCGGAACGCCGGGCTTTCGGGGCTGGCAATTCCGCCTTCAACGGCCGATGGGCGGTGACCAACCCAGCGGTGGGCGGCTCGATCAACAACTTCGCCCTGCACATCAGCCTGGAAACCCCCAGCGACGGGGAGGACGATGAGGCCGAGCACAGTGGCTACACGGCCGCCCAGTATGACGCTATCGCCCTGGTGCTCGCCAGCTGGATGCGCCGTTTCCCCATCCCTCCCCAGGCGATCACCACGCACCGCCACGTGGATCTGGGGGGCGAGCGGGCGGATCCGCGCAGCTTCGATTGGTCGGAGCTGGAGGCCCGGCTCTCTGCCCTGGGGGTGCTGTGTTGAGGGAAACCGCAGGGGACGGCCGCGGTTAGATCAGGGGACTGGTGGGTTCGCGGCGGGTGCCGTAAAGAACGGCATGCAGCGCGGGATCCTGCATGTGGCGAAGGATGCGGCCGGGGTAATCCAGCTTGCCGTTGTGGAGATAAGCCAGTGTGGCCAAGGCTTTGGCATCCCGCGGCGAGAGGCTGGCGCTGAGGGTGCGATGGGCGGGCATGCCCAATTCCCGGCGCAGGCGCACAAATTTGCCCACCAGGATGGCCACGTTGCCATCGGGATCCAGAAGCCGATCCCGGGCGGCCATTTGCTCCTCCGGGGTGGCATCCATGGGCAACAGGCCCTGCTTCACCAGTTCCCCCAAGCTCAGCTGGGCGGGGCCGTGGGTGCTGAACAGGCCGGAGTGGGCCGCCAGGGGCATATTCTCTCCGGGTTTGGCATGTTGCAATTCATCAAATAATATGGCGGTTACGAGCATCGGATTGATGCGATGCCGAGCCGATTCCCGCAG
>JBIPMZ010000393.1:0-3357 GCA_044376165.1 Cyanobium sp. | reverse complement strand
TCTGATGCGTTACCAAGCGGCGAGTTGCTCAAGGACTCCGCCATCAGCGCCAGCCAGGGGCGGGCGTCGGGCAGCTTCTTCAGCCGCTTGGCCAGCAAGCTGCGCCCTCGCTGGTACAGCCCGCTGACGGTATCGGCCAATTCACGCAGGCTGAGGTCATCCCAACCAACTGCTGTGTCGGGCACGTAGCGGGTCAACCCAGCCCTCAGCAACGCCGCCTGTTCGCCGCGCGTCCAGGTGCGCTGCAAGGGCGCCAGGTCTTGCACCGGAATGCGCAGGCTTACTGCCGCCTTGCGGGGGTGGGCGGCGAACGACTTCGCGAGCTGTTCTTCCAGATCCGGTGTCAGCAACCATTGCGCCGCTTCGCCGGCTGACAAGGCCCACCAGCCGGGAAGGGGGCGTGGAGCGCAGCCGCGCAGGCGCTCCAGCGTCTGTGCTGAGGTGGGCACCCAGGGCCCGAACTCGGAGCGAAGTGACGCATGGGAGTGGTCACCTTCCAGGCCCCAGGGCTCGCGCGCGAGCGAGCTCCAGAGGGTTCTGGCGATGGGCCCGTCGCCGGCTTGCGCCACCAGTGCGTCCAGTTCCCCCAGCCGTCGGCCCCGCACGGCCTCCATCAGCTCGTCCAGCACGTCTTCCACCCTCATGCGCTCTGTGGTCAGGTCTTGGGCGTGCTGTGCCAAATCGGGCCGCTCTCGCAAGGCCAGGGGCAACGTGATGGTCCACCAGTGCGGCAGGGCGAGCAACAGGGCCTGTTCCTTGTCGCCCAGCATGGCCAGTTCCACCTCGCGCAGGGGCCTGAAGTGGCGGCCTGAGGCGACGGCGCGCTGTAAAGCTCGGTCCAGCTCTATACGGCGCTGGTAGTCGGTGGCCGAGGGCTGCCGTGCCGCGCAGGCAAGCAAACCGCGCAGCGTTGCGCCCTCTCGGCAGCGCCAAGCCAGGTGATAGCGCAGCCGAACACTGCCGGGTAGGGCAGTCACGAAGGCCAAGTTGGGCGCCGGATCCTCCGGAAGAGTGGCCCCGAGGAGCAGCAAGGCGATGGGGTCGATCTTCCCCATGGGCGACCACTGCGCCTGTTGTGCCGTCTGCCAACGTTGCAGGGTCAGGCTTCTCAGCCGCGCCGCCTCAGAGTGAACTTCAGGCAATGTGCCTTGTAAAGACGCGCGGTACAACATGCCGCACCACAGGGGCTTGCGCAGCACCACTGCCCAGGCTTGCTGGAGTGCAGCCACCTCGCTCAGCCCTGGAAGTGCGGCCTGCACCTGGGGCCACAGCGGGGCTGCGGCCTCGCCCAGCGAGGCCTGTGCTTCCACAGCGAAGGCACCAGACCAGGGGTCCACGGCCACCATGGCGCGCACCACTGGCTCCTGCAGGCCGCGAAAGAGCTCGCTCAGAGCCTGCGCGTTCGCTTTGAAATGGGCGTGCCGAGCCGCGTCGGTCATGGCCGGGTTCCTTGTGAAGCGGGGGAAAGGGTGGTGCGGCGAGGTTTGATCGCCGTTTTGGGGTGGCCTCCCCCTTGGGTCACTTCAACATCGTGGGCACGAAGGGCAGGCGACGGGAGTCTGCGCGTTGCCCCTCTGCAGGCGCGCACCCCGCGCGACAAAGCGGGGCGGCGAGCAGACTCCCGGCGATCGACGTTCGAAAGCGGAGACTCTGCGCAATCCTGGCGATACGCCAGGTGATCCTGAACCACAAGGGGGAGGCCGAAACACATGCACCCATGGTCGTCGGCCAGTGGCTCACCAGGTGATCTGGATGAACGTACAGCTCAGGTCAGCCGTTGCACTCGCTCAGCCTGACGACGCAGGAGATGCCGCCGACGGACCGACATTGGGACTGTGCGTTGGACTCTGCTTGGGACTTGGTGGAGGCGACGGCATAGCCCACCGCAAAGTCACTGCCGCGCGCCAGCGCGCCGCACATTCCGTTGCCGAAGGTGGCCACCACCGAGCAGCCTGAGCCGCACTCGCTGTTTGCGCGCGCGTTTGCCTCGTTCTGGCTGGTGTAGTTGGCAGAGATGCCAGCTGCCCGAGTCAGGGAATTCACCGCAATGGCCCCGAAGTAGTCCACGTCCTCGCCGCCCCCGCCGCAGCCTGAAAGCGCTGCAGCAGCTAAAGCGGACAGCGCTGCCAGCCGAGCAGCAAGCAGATTGCGCCGCGCAGTGGTTGATGATCTGGCGTGGTTTTGACTGTTTGTCATGTTCTTGCTCTCCCTGATGCGCCACGCCTACTGCAGCACGCGGTAGCCACGACCACCCAGGCAGCGCCGGATGACGTTGCGCTGCGAGTTCTCGGCCTCGGCGCCAGCGCCAACGGCGCCGGAGACGGCACCCACACGCGCGGTAGAGGTTCTGCTGTAGCCGCCACCGGCCGCTGCAGCCAGGATGGCGCCCAGCGCCGCGCCGGCCACGGCGCCTGCAACAGCGGACTGGCCCGCCGAGGCGGTTTGCTGGGCAAACCCCTGGCAGTCCTGGAGGTCGCGCTCGTACTTGTTCATGTCGACGCCCTGGGTGTCCACCAACGGTCGGTAGGCGGCGCCCGTGGGCCCCATGCCGGCGCAGCCGACGATCATGGACGTGCAGCACAGCAGCACGACGGCGCGTGAAAGTGTCTTGTTCATTGATATCTCTCCCCTGAATGAGTTGGGTTGGGCCGGGCGGCGCTGCGGGCAGCCGCCCGGCGAGTTCACTTGCTGCCCACGGGCTCAGCGCCCATGACCGGCTGCCCGTCTTTCTCGGCCGAGCGGTCGAAGACCAGCGTCTTGCCGAAGACCAGTTGCACCCAGGTGGGGTAGGTGTAGGCGGTGCCCTTGTTGTGATCGATGATGGCGCCGATGCCCCCGCCGAAGATGATGTTGCCGGCCATGCCTGCGTTGGCGCGCGAGATGGCGCGGCCCGCGGCCTCGGGGTTGGCGGGGTGGCGGCAGGTGATGTCCATGTCCTTGCTGGAGCGGCGCACCTGTGCGGTGTCGCCTGACCGCGCCGTGATGGCGCCGTAGTCGTTGGAGATGCGGCACTCGGCACCCGAGACCATGTCACCCGCCTGGGTCTTGGTCTCGATCTTCATCGGGTGCGTGGAGTCGTTGACTATGGACGCGCAGCCTGTGGTGGCCAGCACAACCGCCGAGGCGGCTGACAGGATTGCAGTGGTTCTGAGCATGTGGGGTTCCCTGAGTGTTGAGCTTGCGTTTCTTGATTGACCTGAAGAACTGCCAGCGCGTGACCGCCACCCATGTGGCTGAGGCCAAGCACTGGCGGACGCGGGGTGGGTCAGTCCCCAGCGTCTGAGAGCGCTGCAGCCAGCCGTTGCCTGCGGCTTGGCTTTGCCGATGAGGGGGCTTGACTGCTCACCTGCCCCAGGT
>JBIPMZ010000032.1:0-13835 GCA_044376165.1 Cyanobium sp. | reverse complement strand
AGGAAGAACTGGGGCATCAGCCGCCCGGAGGTGGAGCTCTCCGAGCCGAAGGTGAAGCGCCGCCCCCGCAGGGTTTGCAGGCCCTGGAGCGACCGGATCGGCTGGAGGCCGCTCTTGGTGTTGGCGATGAACACCGTGCGGAAGGCGGCGTCGATGTCGCGCTGGGCGATCAGCTTGGTGCCGGGCCGCTGCAGGCGCGCCTGCACGCCGGTGAGTCCGCCGAACCAGACCAGATCCAGGCTGCCGGTGCGGAAGGCGCTGACGGCGGCCGTGTAATCCACCACCGGCACGTAGCGCACCGGCACCTTCAACTGGCGCTCCAGCTCCCGGGCCACCTCCCCGTAAAGGCGGTTGAGCTTCTCGGGCTTCTGGTCGGGGATGGCGCCGATGCGCAGCTCCGGCCCGCCGGGGCTCTGCGCCTGCGCCGGGCCCATCACAACCCCCGGGGAGAGCGGCGCCCGAGGCCCCAGCAGGGACAGCCCCACGGCCGCCCCAGCCAGCAGCAGGGCGCGGCGGGAAAGGGCGGGGCGAAGCCGGGGAGCGGGGCGCAGCGGACGCAACATCGCTGGATTCGGACATCTGTGCTTCCATCGTGCCTGAACGGGCCCTGGCGGGCGCCTCGCTGCTCCGATGACGACCCTTTCTTCCCAGCCGTCATTCGACGTTCAAGCGGGCGGCCTGGTGCCCCTGGAGAGCCTGCCGGTGCCGATGTTCTGCTGCGATGGCGATCCCGATCCGGCCGTGCGCTTCGCCAACGAGGCCTTCGTGCGCACCTTCGGGTACCAGGCGGGGGAGATCCCCCGGCTCTCCTGTTGGCTTCGCCGGGCCTATCCCGTCGATGCCTATCGCCAGCGGGTGCTCGATCGGTGGCAGCAGGCGGCGGCCGAGGCCTGGCGCGGGCAGATCGGCTCCCTGCAAGGCCGGGTGGTGGATGCTGCGGGCGGCCGACGGGAGGTGCTCCTGCAGATCCGCGCCCACGGCGACCTCCTCTACACGACGGTGCTGGATGTCACCCCCCGCTGCCGGGCGGAGGCGGAGCTGGAGGAGGCCCGCACCATCCAGGCGGAGATGGCCCTCTCGATCACCGAAGCCATCCCCGTCGGCACCTACACCATGGTGATGGCTCCGGACAAACCGGTGGCCTACTTCCAGTTCGTCAGCGAGCGCTTCCTGCAGATCACGGGCTTGGATCGGGCGCGGGCTCGGGAGAATCCGCTGGAGGCCTTCGCCTGTGTCCACCCCGACGACTACGACGAGTGGCTGCGGCTCAATGCCGAGGCCTTCGCCGCCAAGCGTCCCTTCCGGGGGGAGTGCCGGGTGCTGGTGAACGGGGAAGTCCGCTGGGTCTTGGCCGAGTCGGTGCCCCGCGACCTCCCCGATGGCTCCGTCGTCTGGGAGGGGGTGCTGATCGATGTGAGCGAGCGGGTGCGGGCGCAGCAGTCGCTGCAGGAGAGCGAGCGGCGGCTGCAACGCATCCTCGACAACCTGCCGATTCCGGTGGGGACGATGCGGCTGGGGGAGGGGGAAGGGGAGGGGCAACTCTTCCAAAACCGCAGCTTCCGCGACAGCTTCGGCTGGGACGCTTCCGCCCTGCGCTCGCTGGAGAGCTGGTACGAGCTGGCCTACCCCGATCCCGCCTACCGGGCGGAGGTGCGGGCGCGCTGGGAGCGCGACCTCGCGAAGGCCGACCGCCAGGGCGGGCAGGTGCCGGCGGGCGAATACCGCATCCGCTGTGCGGACGGCACCGACCGGGACGTGCTGATCAGCGGTACCCGCTTGGACGACCTTCTCGTGGTCACCCTGCAGGACATCAGCGAACGCCGCGAAGCGGAACGGCGGATGGAGCAGAAGCTGCGCAGCAGCCTGACGGCGGCGGCGGTGGCCCATGAGATCAACCAGCCGCTCAGCGCGATCCTGCTGCTCGCCCGCCTGGCCCGCGCGCACCACAGCTCCGATGGCGGGCGGGCGGAGGGCGATGAGCTGGGGGGCCTTCTGGACGCCTTGATCGGGGAGGCCGAGCGGGTGGTGTCGAGCAGCGACAAGATGCGCGGTCTGCTGCGCAACGTGCAG
Source organism: Cyanobium sp. (assembly GCA_044376165.1). GTDB lineage: Bacteria > Cyanobacteriota > Cyanobacteriia > PCC-6307 > Cyanobiaceae > Cyanobium. The sequence continues at coordinate 11,765 of JBIPMZ010000032.1, read as the reverse complement.
ACGCAGGCTCGGCCGGTGGATCTCTCGGCGGTGCTCGAGAGCGCCCTGCTCGTCTTGCGCCCGCTCCTGGAGGCCAGCGGGGTGGAGCTGGTGCGGGACGATCCGCTGGAGCCCGCCTGGATCGCTGGCGACGCCGATCAGCTCCAGGTGGCGGTGAGCAACCTGATGCGCAACGCCCTCGAAGCCCTGCGGGGCACCCCCGATCCCCGCCGCATCGCCGTAGCCCTCGGCCGTGGGCCCGAGGGGGTGGAATTGAGCATCGGGGACAGCGGGCCGGGCATCCCGGAGCGGGTGATCGCTTCCCAGCCGCTGATCACCACCAAGCCCGACGGCAGCGGCATCGGCCTGTTCGTGGTGCGCATCACCGTCGAAAACCATGGGGGAGAGATGGGCTTTGGTCGCTCCGCCCTGGGCGGCGCCGAGGTGCGCCTGCACTTCCCGCCCCTCCCCCCACCGTGAGCGCCCCGCCCCTGGCGATCGAGCCCTTTCTGGCGGCGGCCGGGCCGATCCTCGATCTGCGCAGTCCCGGCGAATTTGCCCGCGGCCACATCCCCGGCGCCCGCAATCTGCCGCTGTTCGACAACGACGAACGGGCGGAGATCGGCACCCTCTACAAGCAGGCCGGCGGGCCGGCGGCGGTGCGGCGCGGTCTGGAGCTCCTGGGCCCACGCCTCGCCGCCCTGGCCGACGGCCTGACGCAGGCCGCCGCCGCTGACGGAACCCCGCTGCGCCTGCACTGCTGGCGGGGCGGCCTGCGCTCGCAAAGCGTCGCCTGGCTGGCGGGCACGCTCGACCTGCCGGTGCAGCGGCTGGAGGGGGGCTACAAGGCCTGGCGGCGCTGGGTGCTCGCCCAGTTCGAGCGCCCCTGGCCCCTGCGGTTGCTGGGCGGTCGCACCGGCAGCGCCAAGACCGAACTGCTGCTGGCCCTGCGCGATCGCGGCGTGGCCGTCGTCGACCTGGAGGGGCGCGCCCACCACCGCGGCAGCAGTTTCGGGGCCCTGGGGCTGCCTGCCCAGCCGAGCAGCGAGCACTTCGAAAACCTGCTGGCGGCGGATCTCGCCGCCCTGGCCGGGGCGCCGGAGATCTGGCTGGAGGCCGAGAGCGCCCAGGTGGGGCGCTGCCGCATTCCCGCCGGTCTGTGGCGGCAGATGACGGAAGCACCGCTGCTGGAGGTGCGCCGCCCCCTGGAGGTCCGCGTCGACCACCTGGTGGGGCTCTACGGCGGTCAGGATCCCGTGGGCCTGGCGGACGCCACCCGGCGCATCGCCCGCCGCCTCGGTCCCCAGCGCACCGCCGAGGCCCTGGCGGCGATCGCGGCCGGGGATTGGGCCGCGGCCTGCCGCTCGATGCTCGACTACTACGACCGCTGCTACGACCACGAGCTCAGCCGCCATCCCCGGGTGGCCTCCGTGGCGCTCGAAGCCCTGCCTCCCCCCGCCGGGGCCGCCCGGTTGCTGGAGCTTGGCCTGGTGCGCCCCCGCTCGTAACCCTCAGGGGGGGCCGCTCACCACCCCGATCAGGGCGGCCTGGTGGAATCCGATCGCCCGCAGGGCCGCCAACGCCGCCGGAACCCGTTCCACCGGCAGGGCGGCGAGAAGGGGGCCGCAGGTCTGGGGATCGATCAGCAGCTGCCGTTGCCAGGCCTCTCCTCCCCCCCAACGCACCGGGCCCTCCAGCAGGGCCAGGGCGGCGGCGTTGGCGGGCGCCAGGCTGCTGGCATGGCCCTGCTGGAACAGCTCCGCCGCACCGGGCAGGGCCGGGATCGCCGCGGCCTTGAGCCGTACCACGGTGCCCGGTGCGGCGCCATCGAGCATCTCCCCCAGATGCCCCAGCAAGCCGAAACCGGTGATGTCGGTGCAGGCGCGGCAGCCGTGGTCCGCCAGAAGGGGCACCAGCGGCGCCTGGCAACGCTCCAGGGTCGCCAGCGCCCCATCGATCCAATCCGGCCGTGCCGCCCCGACCATGGCGGCCGCAAACAGCACGCCACTGCCCAGCGGTCGGCTGAGCAGCAGCCCATCCCCCGGGGCCAGGGGCCCCTTGGGCCAGGGCCGCACCCCTGCGGCCACCCGCCCGTTCACCGTGAGGGCCAGGCTGAGGCCGGCCCCATCGCGGCCCTCCAGCGTGTGTCCCCCCAGCAGGGTCGCCCCCAGCGGATCGAGCACCGAGCGCACCCCCGCCAGGGTCTGCAGCAACAGCTCCTCCTGGATCGCCGCGCCGGCTTGAGGAAGGGTCACCAGCGCCTGCCCGCTCACCACCGCCGCGCCGCAGGCCCAGAGGTCGCTGCAGGCGTGCAGGGTGGTGAGCCGGGCGTTGCGCCAGGGGTCTGCCACCAGGGCCGGGAAGCCATCCACGCTCTGGAGCCACAGGGCGCCGTCCTCGCCCCGGCCGAGCGGGACCGCGTCCTCACTGGCCGGGGGGTGCCCGTCGTCGGCCAGCCGGGCCAGGGCGGCGCGCAGGGGAGCGGCCGGCAGTTTGGCGGCGCAGCCGCGGCAGGCGGGGATCTCCGTGGCGAAGGACTTCCGGCTGGACGGCGGGGGCGCGGGGGCGGCGAGGCGCTGGAGGAACGCCCGATCCAGGCCCTCCTTCCAGCGCCAGAGCCAGCGGCTGGGCCCGAGGACGAGCGGCCCCCAGCAGGCCAGGGCGCGGGGGCCGTCGCTGCCGACCCCGCCATCCCCCAGCAGCTGCAGGGCTCGCGCCTGGGGTCGCCAGCGGCGCAGGGGGCGGCCCTCCAGGTGGTGCAGGAGGTTGGCGGCCAGGATCGGGGCGGCCCGCACCGCCCAGACGCCGGAGGGCGGCCGCGGCTGATCGGCGATCACACCGCAATCCCCCGCGGCGAACAGGCCGGGGTGGCCCAGCACCTGGAGGCTCCCGTCCGTTCGCACCCGACCGCTGCCCGCCTCCACCGGCAGGCCGGAAGCGGCCAGCCAGGCCGGGGCACGGCTGCCGGTGCACAGCAGGTCGGCGGGGTCGTCGTCCCCCACCGCCCGCAGAATCTTCACCCCGGTCCCCAGGAGCAGGCGTTCGGCGGCCCTGGCCGCCGCCGCGGACCCCAGCTGCAGCCGCTCCCCCCGCAGCAGCAGCTCGACGGGATGGTGGCGGGCCCGCAGGGCCAGGGCCAGCTCCACGGCGGCGGCTCCGCCGCCCCGGAGGCGCAGGGACCGCCCCGGGGGCAGGGCTGCGGACCAGGCCAGGAACGGCTCCAGCGGCTTCACCGCCTGGCCTCCCCCGGCCGCTGCGGGGGCCGTCACCGCCCCCACATCCAGGCTGAGGGCCGCGAAGCGCAGCGGCGGCCTCCCCGCCAGGAGCAACGCCCCGCCGACGGGATCGAGCCCGGTGATCTCCGCCTGCACGAAGACCACGCCCGCCCGGTCGCAGAGCCCCCGCAGGTCGATGGCACCGGCCTCCGGCGGGACCAGACCCGCCACCAAGGCCGGCAGGATTCCGGAGTAGAGCGTGCTTCCGTGGCGGCTCACCAGGGTGATGCGGGTCTGGGGCGGGCGCCGCTCCGGCCGCATCGCCCAATGGTGCAGCAGGAGGGCATGGCTGTGGCCCCCCCCCGCCAGCAGCAGCTCCCGCGTGGGCGGTGGCCCCTCCCCTGCCGCCCTCATCCCCGCCCCGCCCCTCCAGGGCCACCCCGGCGCCGAGGCCCCCCCATCAGGGCCAGGCCACCAGCACCGCCCCGAGCGCCATCAGGGCGATGCCCAACCAGGCGGTGGGCTCCAGCCGCTCCCCCAGGAACAGCACCCCGAAAATGGCCACCAGCACCACACTGAGCTTGTCGATCGGCGCGACTCGCGCCACGGGGCCGAGGGAAAGGGCTCGGAAGTAGCAGAGCCAGGAAACGCCGGTGGCCAGGCCGGAGAAGAACAGGGCCAGCAGGCTGGCGCGCGGCAGACCCGCCAGCTGGCCCGGCTGCAAGCGGCCGAAACCCAACAGAATCGCCGCCAGGCAGAGGGCCACCACCAAGGTGCGCAGCAGCGTCGCCAGGTCGGGGTCGATGCCCCTCACCCCCAGCTTGGCCAGCACCGCGGTGAGCGCGGCGAACAGGGAGGCCAGGCCGGCCCAGAGGGGCCAGCTGTCGAGGGGGAGGGGCGCCATCAGCGGGGGGGCGGGCAACGCTTCAGGGGGTCCAGTCGTCGGGCGGGTCGCCCTTTTCGCTTCCCTCCAGCGAGGGCAGGTTGCGCACGAGCTCCAGCAGCTCCTGGCGGACCTTCGCGCGGAAGGCGGCCGCCGCGGCCGGGGGGAGGATCGGGAACTCCTGATCCCCCCGCTGGGCCTCGCCGCGCAGGGGCTTCCAGCTGCTGTTGCCCTCCTGCTTCGCCCGCTCCAGCGCGGCGGCGAAGTCGAAGGAGAGGAGGCGGCCCTCGGCGGCCGCTTCGCGGATCCAGCGCTCCCGCTCCGGCGTGAAGCTGCGGGCCCGCAGGGTGTCCGGCAGGCCCAGCACGGGCTCGTACCAAGCCAGGGCCCGGATCTCCTCCTCCAGCAGGATCACCCAGGCCGGCTCCTCCCCCTCCGCCAGGGAGTCGATCAGCGGATCGGCGCGCATGGCGGCGAGGTGGTGGGCGAGCCAGCGCACGTGGGCCTTCTCGAGCAGTCCCTTCTTCTGGGCCGCCTTGCCGGTGAGTCGCTTCGGCAAGGCGGCCTCGGCCTTGCGCAGGAAGGCCCGATCCTCCCGCTCGAGGTTGATGGCGCCCCAGCGCTGTCGGTACTCCCAGAGGTCCTCGTAGCGGCGAATGTTCTCCGCTGGCCAGCCGAGTTCCCGCAGTTCGCCGGATCGGCTTCCCTCTTCCTTGCGCATCACGCTGCAGACCCACGCTTGTGAACAGTACGAGGCTCAGCCCCGGGCCGCAGCCGCACGGCAGCTCCGGGCGATCACCCCCTCCTCATCGGCGGGGATGACCCGCAGGGCAAAGGGCTCCAACCAGGCGAGGGCCTCCGTCAGCTCTTGCCGCAGGGCGCCGTCGTGTTCGCCGATGCCCCCGCTCAGGGCGATCACGTCCACCCCCCCCAGGCTGGCGGCCATGGCGCCGATCTCCTGCAGGAGCCGGTGGCGAAACACCGCGATGGCGAGCTCCGCCCCGGGATGCCCGTCGGCCTGCGCCCGTCTCAGGGTGGCCATATCGCCGCTGAGGCCGGAGAGGCCGAGCAGGCCGCTGGCGCTGTTGAGGGTGTGGTCGAGCTCCTCCACCCCCATCCCCTGGCGGAGCTGATGGAGCAGCACCCCGGGATCGAGGCTGCCGCAGCGGGAGGCCATCACCAGGCCCTCCAGGGGGGTGAAGCCCATCGTGGTGGCCACGCTCCGGCCGTCGCGGATCGCGCAGAGCGAGGCGCCGCCACCGAGATGGCAGCTGATCAGACGCCGGGCGTCGGGGTCGCTGCGCGCCACCGTCTGCGCCACGTGCTGGTGGTTGAGGCCATGGAATCCGAAGCGGCGCAGACCGGAGGCCCGCCAGGGGGCTGGCACGGCGTAGGTGCGGGCCTCCGGCGGCAGGGTGGCGTGAAAGGCGGTGTCGAAGCAAAGCCACTGGGGCAGGGCCGGCCGCCAGCGCGCCAGGGCATCCATCAGCCCCAGGGCCGGGGCGTTGTGGAGGGGCGCCAGGGGCACCAGGGCGGCCAGGGCGGCCCCCACCTCGGCCGTCAGGCGGGTGGGGGCGGTGAACCGCTCGCCGCCATGCACCACCCGATGGGCAGCGAAGGCCAAACCCTCGCTGGCCCCCGGCCCCAGCCAGGGCGCCAGGGCGGCGGGCAGCCAGGCCTCCAGCAGCCCTGCAGCGTCGTCGGGGCTCCAGGGGCGTTGCCCGCGCCAGAGCGCCGCCCCGTCGGCGGCCAGCAGCGCCGCCTTCACCGTGGTGCTGCCGGCGTTGAGCACCAGCGCCGGCCGGGAATCCATCAGCCTTCTACCGCCGGCAGGCTCCAGCGCCAGCCGTTCACCTCCGGGGCATCCTCGCCGTGCTCGTGGGCGTAGGTGCGGTTGGCGAGGATCGCCTCCTTCATCCGCTCCTTGACGTGGGCGGCGCGGGAGCCCAGGCAGGGCACGCGGTCGATGACATCGATGACGAGATTGAAGCGATCGATCTGGTTGTTCATCGCCAGCTCCAGCGGCGTGTTGATGTTCCCTTTTTCCTTGTAACCACGCACGTGGAAATTTTTGTGGTTGGCGCGGTGGTAGGTGAGGCGATGAATCAGCCAGGGGTAGCCGTGGAAATTAAAGATCACCGGCCGATCGGTGGTGAACAGGCTGTCGAAATCCCGATGGCTCAGGCCATGGGGATGCTCCTCCGGCGAGGTGAGGGCGAACAGCTTCACCACATTCAACACGCGCACGCGCAGATGGGGAATCTCGCGCCGCAGGATCTCGACCGCCGCCAGGGTTTCCTTGGTGGGGATGTCGCCGGCGCAGGCCAGGACCACGTCCGGTTCATCCGGCGCACTGCCCTGGTGATCGTTGCTGGCCCAGTTCCAGAGGCCGATGCCCTTGGCCACGTGCCGGCGGGCCTGTTCGAGGTTGAGGTACTGGAGATGTTTCTGCTTATCGGAAACGATGATGTTGCACACATTCGTTTCGTGCAGAGCCTCTTCGGCCACCGCGAGCAAGGTGTTGGCATCGGGCGGTAGGTAAACCCGCACCACGGCGCCGCTCTTGTTGCCAGCCAGGTCGATGAAGCCCGGGTCTTGGTGGGTGAAGCCGTTGTGATCCTGGCGCCATACGGTACTGGAGATCAGGCAGTTCCAGGGGCCGATCGGTGCCCGCCAAGGGGCATGATGAATGCAGGATTCCAGCCATTTCGCGTGCTGGTTGAACATCGAGGCGATCACATGAGCGAAGGCTTCGTAGGTGTGGAAAAAGCCGTAGCGCCCGGTGAGCAGATAGCCCTCCATCATCCCCACCAACGTGTGCTCGGAGAGCATCTCCACCACCCGACCATCGGGTCGCAATTCGCCACCGTCGGCGTCCTCTGGCCGCAATTCCGCCATCCAGGCCTTGCCGGTTACGGCATAGATGGCTTGAAGCCGGTTGGAGGCGGTTTCGTCGGGGCCAAAGATCCGCAACGTATCGGGATTGCGGGTGATCGTGTCGCGTAGCAGCGCCCCCAGAGGGGCTGTGTTTTCCATCTCTGTGGTTCCCGGGCTTTCCACCACCACCGCGTGGGCCTCGGCCTCCCCGAGGCGCAGCTTGCGCCGCAGCAGACCCCCGTTGGCATGGGGGTTGGAGCCCATCCGCCTGGCGCCGCGCGGGGAGAGAGCCTGCAGGGCGGGGATCAGGCGACCGTGCTCGTCGAACAGCTCCTCGGGCCGATAGCTGCGCAGCCAGGTCTCGAGCCTCGCCAGCTGCTCCGGATCGCGGCGCACATCCGGGAGCGGCACCTGGTGGGAGCGCCAGAAGCCCTCCAGCCGTCGGCCGTGCCATTCCGCCGGACCGGTCCAGCCCTTGGGGCTGCGCAGCACGATCATCGGCCAGGCCGGTCGGCGGGCGACGCCACTGGAGCGGCATTCCGCCTGGATGGCTTGGATCTGGCCCACCGCCTGCTCCATGGCGGCGGCCATCGCGGCGTGCATGGCCATCGGCTCCTGCCCTTCCACGAAGAGCGGCTGCCAGCCCAGGCCCACCATCAGACTGCGCAGTTCGTCGTGGGGGATGCGGGCCAGCAGGGTGGGGTTGGCAATTTTGTAGCCGTTGAGATGCAGCACCGGCAACACGGCCCCGTCCCGGATCGGGTTGAGGAATTTGTTGATGTGCCAGGAGGTGGCCAGCGGACCCGTCTCGGCCTCTCCGTCGCCGACGCAGGCCAGGGCGATCAGATCCGGGTTGTCGAACACCGCCCCGCAGGCGTGGGAGAGCACGTAGCCCAGCTCCCCCCCCTCATGGATCGACCCCGGCGTCTCCGGCGTGCAGTGGGAGCCGATGTGGCCGGGGAAGGAGAACTGCTTGAGGAAGCGCTTCAGCCCTTCTGCGTCCTGGCTTTTGTCGGGATAGATCTCGCTGTAGCTGCCATCGAGATAGGTGGGGCCCAACACCCCGGGGGCCCCGTGCCCGGGCCCCGACAGGTAGATCATGTTCAGGTCGTGGTGCCGGATCACCCGGTTGGCATGGGCCCAGAGGAAGGCCTGGCCCGGGGAGGAGCCCCAGTGGCCCAGCAGGCGGTTCTTGATGTGCTTCGGGTGCAGCGGTTCGCGCAGCAGCGGGTTGGAGCGCAGATAGATCATCCCCACCGCCAGATAGTTGGCGGCGCGCCACCAGGCGTCGATCAGGGAAAGTTCTTGTTGAAGATCCACGGGGCCGCGTGCAAGGGGAGCTTGTTGAATGATCATCCCCTGCCCTTCAGCCCCCAGCGGGGAGGAGCGCCGCGGTGCGGGCCAAGCGCCGGTCCAGCAGCCAGAGCCCCACCACGGTGGTGAGGGTGACCATCAGCACGAGGGACGCGAACTGCACCGGATCGATCAGCTTCGCCGTGAGGGCGGTGGTGGCGAACACCAGACCGGGGAGGCCGCGGGGCATCAGGCCGAAGATCACCAGCCAGGGGTCGATGCCGGCGGCGCGATCGCCGGGGCGGATCGCCAGCCCGCAGGCGAGCTTGCTGAGCACCGCCAGCGCCACCAGCACCGCCGCCAGGCGCCAGGCCCGCGGCTCCAGCAAGGTGCTCGCGGAGAGACGCAGGCCCACCGAGAGGAAGTAAAGCGGCAGGAACACCTCCGAAAGCAGGGAGAGCACCCGGGACACCTGGGCGTCCACCGGCCGCAGCCGCGCCAGCAGCACTCCGCCCCACAGCGCCCCCAGCAGGCTGGTGAGTCCGCTGGCCTCCCCAACCCAGGCGCTGGCGATCAGCAGCATCAGGATCGCCAGCGGCCCCTCCGGCGCCCGTCGCCCGCTGCGGGCCCAGCGATCCACCGCGACGTAGGAGAGCGCCGCCGCCCCCGGGGCCAGCAGGAGCCCCGCCCCGCCGATCCCCGCCGCCCCGAGCCGCTGGCCCCCGAGGGCGGTGGCGAGGGTGAGCAGGCCGATCGCCGGCAGATCATCCAGCACCGACACCCCCACGAGCAGGCGACCGGTGGGGGTGCGCAACGCCCCCCGCTGCGCCAGCACCCGCAGGGTGACGCCGGTTCCGGTGGCGCTCAGCACCGCCAGGCAGAGCAGGGTGGGGGCGATCGCCAGACCGAACCAGGCGCGCAGGGGCCAGTAGGCCAGCAGGGGGGCCAGGAAGCTGAAGGCCACCGTGCGCAGCACCGCGCCCGGGCGCGAGGTGAGCAGATCACCGCGCACCTCCAGCCCCACCTGAAAGAACAGCGTGAGCACCCCCAGCTCCATCAGTCCGCTCAGGGGCGCCACGGTGGGGAAGGGGATCAAGGTGTTGCCCAGCACGAAGCCGATCGCCATCTCCACCACGATCGCCGGCACCGCCCAGCGCGCCAGCGGGCCGGAGCTCAGCCGCGCCACCACGAGCCCCGTGAGCAGGATCAGCAGGGTGGTGAGCAGGGTGGGGGAGGCCATGGCCGCGCGGCGGAGGGGGGCTCAGGAGGGGAGGCTCAATTCGGCACCTCGCTGGCCAGGGCTTCCAGCTCCAGAAGGCTCTCCGCCGCTTGCACGGTGACGGCGTACTCGAGCTGGGAGCCCACGCCGGTGCCCCGGTAGCTGCCGCTGACCGGCGCCGCCAGCAGGTGATCTGGCGCCGCCGCCAGGGTGACGTGGCCATCGGCCACCGCCAGGCCCAAGCTGGGGTCGTAGGCACGCCAGCCGCCGCCCGGCAGGTAGACCTCCGCCCAGGCGTGCAGCTCGTGCTCCGTCACCTCCTCCGGATGATGCATGGAGTAGCCGCTGACGAAGCGGGCCGCCAACCCCTGGCTGCGGCAGGCCGCCACGTAAAGCATGGCGGTGTCGCGGCAGGCGCCGGTGCGGCTGGCCAGGGTCTCCGCTGGCGCCATCGGGGCGCCGTCGAGGCGGCCGATGTGATGGAAGCCGTGGTGGATCCGGTCGGCCAGGTGCATCAGGAAGCCGGTGGTCGATCCCTCCACCTCCGCCGCCAGAGCCGCGGCCCATTCCTGGACGTTCGCCGGGATTTCCCCCCCCAGGCAGGGGGCCAGGGAGCGGCTCTCCTCCGGCGAGTACTGCATCGGCAGGGAGCGGGTGCCGGCTCGGGTGAGGATCCAGTCGAAGGGATTGGTGCGCAGGGTTTCCACCACCAGCTCCAGCTCGACCGTGAGGGCTTCCCGGCTGTGGTCAAACCAGGCCACCTCGACGACGTTGCCATCGGGTTCGAGCACCCGGCTCAGGCCGCTCGGGGGAGCCTGCAGCCGGAGCTCGCGGCGCACCAGGCGCTGGCTGGAATCCTGGCGAGGGGTGAGGCGCAGCACCATGGGCTCCAGAAACACCGGCCGCTCGTAGCGGTAGGAGAGCCGATGGTGGATGTGGAAGTGCATCGTCAGCCGAGCGCCTCGCGCAGGGTGGCTTCGAATCCTTCCTCCAGCTCGAAGCTGCGAATCGGTTCACCGCCGAGATCCTCCACCAGGGGAAAGAAACGCAGCTCAAACCACTCCTGGAACATCCTGAAATTGCGGTGCTTAGGCCAGAGCTCGCGATCCCGGCACCACAGATCGAGCTCCGCCTCGAAGATCGCGGGCCAGCGCTCCTCCAGACGCGCGCGCAACTCCCGTTCGTCATCCCAGGTGGGGAGCAGATAGAGGCTCTGTTCGTCCCCCAGCCCCTCCATGTCCTCCCGGGTCCAGAAGGGTCGGCTCCAATCGAGCATCGGGCGGCGGGGCGCCACCGAGAGGGCGCATCGGTTGACCACAGCCATGGAGGAGGGTGCCTGGAACAAGCGCGGTTTGTCCTCGACCGTAGCCACCGGACGCAGGGCGGGCCCGCTGCCTACGGTGCCGGGATGGTTCCCCTCTCTCTTGCCGTCGCCCGAAGCGCTGCCGTCGCCGCCCCCTTGGGCCGAGGGCCTGGAGGGTATCCCTTGAGGCTTCGCCGCGGCGGGAGGGCCGGGGGATGAGCGATCCATTGGCGGTCGTCGATGGGCTGCTGACGCCCCTGGCCATGGCGACGCGGCTGCTGCTGGAGAGCCTGTCGGTGCTCACGGTGCTCTACGGCCTGCTGGCCACCGGTTGGCAGTTTCGGCCCCGCCGGGGGGGGCGACTGCCGGAGCGGCCCTTGAACCGGGCCCGGCTCCTCTTCGCCACCTGGCTGGCCCTGGCCCTGGAGTTCCAGCTGGCGGCCGACATCGTCTCCACCACCATCGCCCCCTCCCAGGCGAACCTGATCCAGCTGGCGGCGGTGGCCGTGATCCGCACCTTCCTCAACCTCTTCCTGGCGCGGGAGATCCAGGCGGAGCAGCCCCGATGAGCGGCAACATCACCAACGAGCTGGCCAGGGAGCGCAACCGCGCCGCGGCGGAGCGAACGCTGATGGCCTGGATTCGCACCTGCCTCTCGCTGATCAGCTTCGGCTTCGGTCTCAACAAGATCATCACCGCGATCAACAGCCACGGCGGCGTGGACCGGCGCTCCCATTTCGGGGTGTTGCTGGTGTCGGTGGCCTTCGTGATCACCGGCATCCTGGCGATGGGGGCGGCGATCTGGCAGCACCGGCGGGTGCTGCGGCGGCTGCGGCATCCGGAGTACACCTATCGGGAGGAGCCTTCGATCGCCCTGGCCACAGCCGTTCTGCTGGGGTTGATCGGCCTGATGGCCTTGGTGGTCTTGCTCCTGCCGCGCTGACCAGCGCAAGGGCCAGCCGGGCCGGCTCGACGCTAATCAAGTAGCGGTGAATT
>JBIPMZ010000031.1:0-13840 GCA_044376165.1 Cyanobium sp. | reverse complement strand
GCCGAGCTGAAGCGCCGTGAGGTTGAGGAGCAGGAACGCCTGAGGCAGGAGGAGGAGCGGATGCGCCTGGAAGACCAGCAACGGGAGAGCGAGCCCCCCATCCCCGAACCCCCAGCCGTGGACCCGATCGAAGCCCCCACTCCCCAGCCGGCGCTCCAGCCCTGACCCCTCCCCGTCCCCCGGATCTGCCACAGTTCGCCCATCTCGCCGGTTCGGCCATGCGTGCGCCGCACTATCTGCTCCAGGCCGCGTTGAACCGGCTGGGGGCCCGCTTTGGAAGCGGCCTTGCCGACACCGCCGCCACCCTGGCGGTGCTCGCCCAGGACGTTCCCCGTCGCCTGCGGCAGGAGCTCGACCTGTTCCGCGAGGAGGTGGAACGGGAAGCCGAGCGGCTGGAGCGCGGCGAAACCGCGGCGCCGGAGACCAGCGCCGCGGCAACCCACGCCTCCGCTGACTCCGCCCCTGGCGGCTCCGCTCCCGGCGGCGCCTCCGCAGCCTCCCCCGCGGGCGCTGCCGACCGTTGGCCCCGCCGGGCCTCCGCCGATCCCCAAGACCAGATCGACGCCCTGCGCGCTCGGGTGGCGGAGCTTGGCCGGCGCCTGGAGCGTCCCCCTGGCGGCGGTTCCGCCTCCCCCTCCTGATGGACGCTCCCTCCGGCGTGGGGCGCCTGGCCCGGCTGACCCGTCCCCTGCGCATCTGGTGGCTTGCCCTCTGCCTGGTGGCGGGGCTCTGGTGGGATCGGCAGCGCTGGACCTACCTCGGCGGCTTCACCCGCGAGCGCCTGGCCGCCCGCCAACGCCGCCGCGCCCGCTGGCTCACCGCCACCTTCCTGCGGCTCGGCTCCGCCTTCATCAAGCTCGGCCAGCTGCTCTCCGCCCGCCCCGACGTGCTGCCGGCGGATGTGGTGGAGGAGCTGGCCCACCTGCAAGACCGGGTGCCCGCCTTTCCCTTCGCGGTGGTGGAGTCGATCCTCGAGCAGGAGATGGGGGAGCGGCGGGCCGAAATCATCGATATCGAAGCGGTGCCCCTCGGTTCCGCCAGCCTCGCCCAGGTGCATCGCGCCAGCCTGCGCAGCGGCCGGCAGGTGGTGTTCAAGGTGCAGCGGCCGGGCCTCGAACGCCTCTTCCGGCTCGATCTGGAGGTGCTCCAGCAGGTGGCGGCCGCGGTGCAGCGCCACCCCCGCTGGGGGGAGGGACGCGATTGGGTGGGGATCGCCAAGGAATGCCGCCGCGTGCTGCTGCGCGAACTCAACTTCGAAATCGAAAGCGAGCACGCCGCCCGCTTCCGCCAGCAGTTCCTCGACGATCCCGGCATCCGCATCCCGGCGGTGGTCTGGGAGCTCAGCTCCCGCCGCGTGCTCTGCCTCGACTACCTCCCCGGCATCAAGATCACCGACCGCCCCGCCCTGCTGGCGGCGGGCATCGATCCCGCCGCCGTCGCCGAGAAGGGGGCCGCCAGCTACCTGCAACAGCTGGTGCAGTTCGGCTTCTTCCATGCCGATCCCCATCCCGGCAACCTCGCGGTCGCCGCCGATGGCGCCCTCATCTACTACGACTTCGGGATGATGGGCCAGATCTCCGAACGGCTGCGCAGCCGCATCGGGCGGATGGTGCGGGCCGCCGCCGCCCGCGATGCCGCCGGCCTGGTGGACGAGCTGCAGCAGGCCGGCGTGATCGCCTCCGGCATCGACCCCGGCCCGGTGCGGCGGCTGGTGCGGCTGATGCTCAACGAAGCCCTCACACCGCCCTTCTCCGCCAATGTGCTCGGCAAACTCTCGGGCGACCTCTACGACCTCGTCTACGGCCAGCCCTTTCGCCTGCCCCCCGAGCTCATCTTTGTGATGCGGGCGCTCTCCACCTTCGAAGGGGTGGGCCGTAGCCTGGATCCAGCCTTTAGCCTCGTCTCCATTGCCCGTCCCTACCTGCTGCCCCTCATGACCGCCGGTGGAAACGGTCCCAACGACCTGCTCAACGAACTCTCCCGCCAGGCGGCCGAGGTGGGCAGCCGCGCCCTCGGCCTGCCGCGGCGGCTCGAGGAGAGCCTCTCCCGCATCGAGCAGGGCGACCTGCAGGTGCAGATCCGCGCCGGCGAAACCGATCGCCTGCTTCGGCGCCTCGCCCTCGCCCAGCAGAGCGCCAGCCAATCGTTTCTGCTGGGGGGCCTGGCGGTGGCCGCTGCCCTGCTGGCCGCCAGCAGCCGGCCGGCGCTCACCGCCGTGCCCCTGGCCCTCGGCCTGCCGGTGGGCCTGGGCTGGCTGAAGCTCCAGGCCCGGCTCAAGCGCGACGGGCGGATCGATCAATTGCCCGGCCAGCAGCCCGGCTCCGGGGGCTGATTCACCGCCCGCGCGGGCCCCGATCCTCCACCCCCGCATACACCGCCTGGCTGCCGAGCTCATCCTCGATGCGCAGCAGCTGGTTGTACTTGGCGACGCGGTCGCTGCGGCTGAGGGAGCCGGTTTTGATTTGGCCGGCGCGGGTGGCCACCGCCAGATCGGCGATGGTGACGTCTTCGGTTTCGCCGCTGCGGTGGCTGATCACGCTGGTATAGCCGGCCCGGCCCGCCAGGTCGATCGCCTGGAGGGTTTCGGTGAGGGAGCCGATTTGATTCACCTTGATCAAGATCGAATTGGCCACCCCCCGGTCGATGCCCTGCTGCAGCCGCGCCACGTTGGTGACGAACAGGTCGTCGCCCACCAGCTGCACGGTGCGGCCCAGCGTTTCGGTCAGCACCGACCACCCCTCCCAGTCGTCCTCCGCCACCCCGTCTTCGATCGAAACGATCGGATAGCGCGCCACCAGCTTGGCCAGCTCCTCCACCATCTCGGCGCTGGTGTAGCTGCCGCCGCCGAAGGCATAACGCCCATCCTTGAAAAATTCCGTGCTGGCCACATCCAGGGCCAGGGAGATCTGATCCCCCGGCCGATAGCCCGCCTTCTCGATCGCCTGCACCAGGATGTCGCCCGCCTCGTGGTTGCCCAGATCGGGGGCGAAGCCGCCCTCATCCCCCACCGCGGTGCTCAGGCCCCGGTCCTTCAGCAAACCCTTGAGGGTGTGAAACACCTCGGCGCCCATCTGCAGCGCCTCCCGGAAGCTGCCCGCACCGTGCGGCACGATCATGAACTCCTGGAAATCGAGGCTGTTGGAGGCGTGGGCACCGCCGTTGATCACATTCATCAGCGGCACCGGCAGCAGGTTGGCCAGCGGTCCGCCCAGATAGCGGTAGAGGGGCAGGTTGAGGGCCTTGGCAGCGGCGTGGGCGGTGGCCAGGCTCACCGCCAGGATCGCGTTGGCGCCCAGGGATGATTTGTTGTCGCTGCCATCGAGATCGCGCATGGCGGCATCCACCGCCGCCTGATCGAGGGCGCTGAGGCCGCAGAGGGCCGGCGCGATGCGCTCCTCCACGTTCTCCACCGCCTGGCGCACCCCCTTGCCGAAGTAGGGCTTGCCGCCATCGCGCAGCTCGTGGGCTTCATGGGCGCCGGTGCTGGCCCCGCTGGGCACGATCGCCCGACCGAAGGCGCCGCCCTCCAGATACACCTCGGCCTCCACGGTGGGGGTGCCGCGGGAATCGAGCACCTCCCGCGCCACGATCGAATCGATCACCAGGTCGAGGGAGTCGTACATGGAGGCGGTGCGGCAAAGGATGAATCGGATCCTATGGGCCGTCCCCGCCCGGTCTTTTGTGCCCGTCCCTACCGGCACGGGCTCCCCTCGTCAGAATGGCTGGCACCGGAAGGTCGCCATGCGTCTGCTCCACACCATGCTTCGGGTCGGCGACCTGGAGCGCTCGATCGCCTTCTACACCGAGGTGCTCGGCATGCGTCTGCTGCGTCGCCGCGACAACCCCGGCGGGCGCTACACCCTCGCCTTCGTCGGCTACGGGGAGGAGAGCGAGGCGGCGGTGCTGGAGCTCACCTGGAACTGGGACACCGACCGCTACGAGCTGGGCACCGCCTACGGCCACATCGCCATCGGCTGCGAGGACATCCTCTCCACTTGCGAGGCGATCCGGAGCCGCGGCGGGCGGATCGTGCGCGAACCCGGCCCGGTGAAGGGGGGCACCACCGTGATCGCCTTCGTGGAGGATCCCGATGGCTACCGCATCGAGCTGATCGAGCTCGCCCGGCCTGCCGCCGCGGCCGCAGCCCCCTGACCATGCCCCTCGACACCCCCTCCCGTCCACCCGCCAGCCTCACCAGCGATCCCGATCGCTTCAGCGACGACGCCTGGGAGCTGCTGATCTCCAGCCAGGAGCAGGCCCGCCGCTGGCGCCACGGCACGATGGACGTGGAGCACCTGCTGCTCAGCCTGCTGCAGGAACCCCGCTTCGCCGCCTGGGTGGAGCCGCTGCCCGTCGATCCCGCTCGCCTGCTGGATCGGCTCGAATCGTTCTGCGCCGATCAGCCCTCCGCCCCGGTGGGCACCCTTTACATCGGCGATGCCCTGGAGGACCTGCTGGAGGCGGCGGATCGCCGCCGGGCCGCCTGGGGCTCGCGCCTGCTCGACATCCCCCACCTGCTGCTGGCCCTGATCGACGAGCCGCGCCTCGGGGCCGCCCTGCTGGCCGAGGAGGGCCTCAGCGAAGACCTGCTGCTCCGCCAGCTGCGCCCCGGCGCCAGCCGGCCCAGCCCCGGCGCCCCGCCCGCCCCTGTGCCCTCCCCGGCGCCGCCCCCACCGACCCCCGCCGCGCGGGCGGCCCCCGGAGCCCCCGGAGCCCCCGGCGGCCCCGGAGCCGCCGCCGGAGCCACGGGGGCCGCGGGGGCCGCGGGGGCCGCGGGGGAAACCGGAGGGGAGATGCGCCTGGAGCCCCTGGAGGGCGGCACCCCCCTGGAGCGCTTCGGCCGCGACCTCACCGCCGCCGCCCGCGCCGGCGAACTCGACCCGGTGATCGGCCGCGACAGCGAGATCCGTCGCCTGATTCAGGTGCTCTCCCGCCGCGGCAAAAACAATCCGGTGCTGATCGGCGAGCCCGGCGTGGGCAAGACGGCGATCGCCGAGCTGCTCGCCCAGCGCATCGCCGCCGGGGAGGTGCCGGAGGCCCTGCGCGGCCTGCGGCTGGTGGCCCTCGACCTCGGCGCCCTGATCGCCGGCGCCAAGTTCCGCGGCCAGTTCGAGGAGCGCCTGCGCAGCGTGCTGCAGGAGGTGCGCAACAGCGATGCGGCCGGCGAGGGGGTGGTGCTCTTCCTCGATGAGCTGCACACGGTGGTGGGGGGTGAGCGGTCGAGCAGCGACGCCGCCAGCATCCTCAAGCCGGCCCTGGCGCGGGGGGAGCTCCGCTGCATCGGCGCCACCACCCCGGAGGACTACCGCCGCAGCATCGAAAAGGATCCGGCCCTGGAGCGCCGCTTCCAGCAGGTGACGATCCGCGAACCCGACCGCGATACCTGCGTGCAGATCCTGCGCGGTCTGCGGGAGCGCTACGAGCTGCACCACGGCGTCGCGATCGCCGACGGGGCCCTGGTGGCCGCCTCCCGCCTCGCCGACCGCTACATCACCGACCGCTGCCTGCCCGATTCCGCCATCGACCTGGTGGACGAGGCCGCCGCCCAGTTGCGGATGGAGGTGACCTCCAAACCGCAGGTGGTGGAGGCGGCGGAAGCGGAGCTGCGCCGCGTGGAGCTGGCCCTGCTCTCGGCGGAGTCGGCCCCGCTGGAGCAGCGGCTGGAGCTGCAGGAGCAGCGCCGCCGCGCCCTCGCGCAGCTGGAGGGGCTGCAGCGGCGCTGGGCGGAGGAGCGGGAGCGGCTGGCGGAGCTGCGGGAGCTGCTCCAGCGGGATGAGGATCTGCGCCATGCCATCGCCGAGGCGGAGCGGGAGGGGGAGCTGGAGGAGGCGGCCCGGCTCCAGTACGACCAGCTGCACCACCTGCAGCAGCGGCGCCAGGCCCTGGAGGCGGAGCTGCAGCGCGAGCCGATGCTGCGGGAGCGGGTGGAGGAGGGCGACATCGCCGACGTGGTCGCCCGCTGGACCGGCATTCCGGTGCAGCGGCTGCTGGCCGGCGAGCGGCAGAAGCTGCTCGACCTGGAGCGGCGGCTCGGGGAGCGGGTGATCGGCCAGCCGGAGGCGGTGGCCGCCGTGGCGGCGGCGATCCGGCGGGCCCGGGCGGGGATGCAGGCCCCCACCCGGCCCGTGGGCTCCTTTTTGTTCCTCGGTCCGAGCGGTGTGGGCAAGACCGAGCTGGCCAAGGCCCTGGCGGCCTCCCTCTTCGACGAGGAGGAGGCCCTGGTGCGCCTCGACATGAGCGAATACATGGAGCGCAACGCCGTCGCGCGGCTGGTGGGGGCCCCGCCGGGGTACGTGGGCTACGAGGAGGGGGGCCAGCTCACGGAGGCGGTGCGGCGCCGGCCCTACGCGGTGCTGCTGCTCGACGAGGTGGAGAAGGCCCACCCGGAGGTGTTCAACCTGCTGCTGCAGGTGCTCGACGACGGCCGTCTCACCGACTCTCAGGGCCGCACGGTGGACTTTCGCCACACCGTGGTGATCATGACCAGCAACCTCGCCAGCCGCGCGATCCTGGAGAGCGCGCGCCGCGGCGCGGAGACAGAGGGAGCGGAGTGGGAGGGGGCGGCGGCGGAGGAGCGGGCGGCGGCAGAGCGGGCGCTGGAGGAGGCGGTGGATCAGGCCCTGGCCCGTCAATTTCGGCCGGAGTTTCTCAACCGCATCGACGAGGTGATCCGCTTTCGCCCCCTCACTCCGGCCGACCTGCAGCGGATCGTGCGGCTGCAGCTGGCGGAGCTGGCGGCCCTGCTGGCGGAGCAGCAGCTGGAGCTCCAGGTGGAGGAGGCGGTGGTCGCCTCCCTGGCGGAGCAGGGCTACGAGCCCGAATACGGGGCCCGGCCGCTGCGGCGGGTGCTGCGCCGCCGCCTCGAGAATCCCCTGGCCACCGAGCTGCTGGAGGAGCACTTCCGGGGCGCCCGGGGGGTGCGGGTGGAGGGGGGGGATCCGCTGCGCTTCGTGCCGGTGCCCGTCGGCCGCGACGGCGGCGCGGGCGAGGCGGGGAGCGGCATCCGGTAGGGTGTTGGTTTGCCGGTGTGCGTGCTCCCATCGGCATGCGTTGCCGAACCTTTCGCTCCTTGGCTCAGATCACCCCGTCCACCTCCAGTCAGAGCCAGCCGGAACGGCCGGTGGGTCCGGTCGCGCTCGAGGTGAGCGAGGGGCAGGCCCCCGAGCCCGAGGAGGAGGAGCAGCACGGCTTCGCCGCCGAAACCATGGCCGAGCTGCGCAAGGTGGTCTGGCCCAGCCGCCAGCAGCTCTTCAGCGAGTCGATCGCGGTGATCCTGATGGTGAGCCTCTCGGCCGCCGCGATCGCCGCGATCGATCGCTTCTTCGGCTGGGCCTCCGCGCAGGTGTTCCGCTGATGTTCCCCTCCGATTACGCCGTGCCCGAGATCCCCCCCGCCCTCCACCCGCAAAGCGAGCTCGACGCCGCTCTCCACGCCTCCGACGTGTTGGAGCTGCCGTCCCACGGGGCGGTGGCCACGGCCGCAACCCCCGAGGAGCGGGCGCCGGTGGCCCGCTGGTATGCGGTGCAGGTGGCCTCCAGCTGCGAGAAGAAGGTGAAGGCCACCTTGGAGCAGCGAGCGGTCACCCTCGGCGTCGAAAACCGGATCCTGGAGATCGAGATCCCCCAAACCCCCGGGGTGAAGATCAAAAAAGACGGCAACCGCCAATCGATCGAGGAGAAGGTGTTTCCGGGCTACGTGCTCGTGCGCATGATCCTCGACGAAGACACAATGATGGCGGTGCGCAGCACCCCCAACGTGATCAACTTCGTCGGCGCCGAAGATCGTCGCTCCACCGGCAAGGCCCGCGGGCATATCAAGCCCCGGCCCCTCAGCCGCCAGGAGGTCGACCGCATCTTCAAGCGCGCCGCCGAGAAGAAGCCGGTGGTCAAGGTCGACCTGGCCGAGGGCGATCAGATCCTGGTCACCGCCGGCCCGTTCAAAGACTTCCAGGGCGAGGTGATCGAGGTTTCCGGGGAGCGCAGCAAGCTCAAGGCCCTGCTCTCGATCTTTGGTCGGGAGACCCCGGTGGAGCTGGAGTTCTCCCAGATCAGCAAGCAGAGCTGATCCCCAGCCGGCCCGGCCGTCTCCCTGTGGAGGGCGGCCAGGATCGGGACCTTCGGGTCCCGCCGGCCCGTCGGACCCCGGGGTTCCCCCGGTTCCGGCGATCCGCAGGCTCCCTCCGGGGAGCACCGTCCCTTCACTCCCTTCGGGGAGTCGCTTCCCCGACATCCGCCGATGGCCAAAAGAGTCGTAGCCGTGATCAAGCTGGCCCTCCAGGCCGGCAAAGCCAACCCCGCACCACCGGTGGGCCCCGCCCTCGGTCAGCACGGGGTAAACATCATGGCGTTTTGCAAGGAGTACAACGCCCGCACCCAGGACAAAGCCGGGTACGTGATCCCGGTGGAGATCTCGGTCTTTGAAGACCGCAGCTTCACCTTCATCACCAAAACCCCGCCCGCCTCGGTGCTGATCTCCAAGGCGGCCGGCATCGACAAGGGTGCCGCCACCTCCGCCAAGGGTTCGATCGGGGCGATCAGCCGCGCCCAGCTCGAGGAGATCGCCCGCACCAAGTTGCCCGATCTCAACTGCAGCAGCGTCGAGTCGGCCATGCGCATCATCGAGGGCACCGCCCGCAACATGGGCGTCGCCGTCCGCGACTGACCGTCCCCGGGGGCCCTTGCGCTCCCCTCCCTGTCCACCTCACCGGGGGAGACCGCACCGGTCGTTCGCACCCCATTCCCGCCATGCCCCGCATCTCCAAACGCTTTGCCGCCCTCGCCGCCAAGGTGGAGGACCGCCCCTACGCACCGCTCGAGGCGATCGAGCAGGTGAAGGCCAACGCCACGGCCCGCTTTGACGAAACGATCGAAGCCCACGCCCGGCTCGGCATCGACCCCAAATACACCGACCAGCAGCTGCGCACCACCGTCACCCTGCCCCACGGCACCGGTCAGACCGTGCGGATCGCCGTGATCGCCCGCGGTGAAAAGGTGGCGGCCGCCAAGGCCGCCGGCGCGGATCTCGCCGGTGACGACGAGCTGGTCGACACCATCGCCGCCGGCACCATCGACTTCGACCTGCTGATCGCCACCCCGGACATGATGCCCAAGGTGGCCAAGCTCGGCCGGGTGCTGGGTCCTCGGGGCTTGATGCCCAACCCCAAGGCCGGCACCGTCACCACCGATTTGGCCTCCGCCATCAGCGAGTTCAAGGCGGGCAAGCTCGAGTTCCGCGCCGACCGCACCGGCATCGTGCATGTGCGCTTCGGCAAGGCCAGCTTCGAGCCCGCCAAGCTGCTCGAAAACCTCAAGGCCCTGCAGGAGACGATCGACCGCAACAAGCCGAGCGGTGCCAAGGGCCGCTACTGGCGCAGTCTTTATGTCACCTCCACGATGGGGCCTTCGGTGGCGGTGGATGTCACCGCCCTGCAGGACATCAAGCAGGAATCCTGAGCCGCGCCAGCACCGTGATAAGGTAGCGAACTGGCTATTGCCAGAGGGCACGCGCCCTTTTTTCCAGCCCAAGACAGCAGGTCTTCGGCCTTCGCCGCGGGGTATTACCCCTCGGCACGGGATTTCTCCCGATGGGTTGATGCAAATCCTGCCGAGGCCTCGCCATCGGTCATGGCCTGCCCGGGAGCTTCTTTTGGAGGTTTCTGTGGCGGAGTCGATTGAGATCGCGGCCTCGATGCGCTCCGGTGCCCTCGGGCTCCGGAGGTTGTCCCGCGCCTGCGCGGGTCGCCGGGCCGCGTACCCGGCTTGTTCCCCTCGATCCGTTCCAAACCATGGGCCGCACCCTGGAGAGCAAGCAACAGATCGTCGAAGAGCTCAAGCAGCTCCTCGGTGAAGCCGAAATGGCGCTCGTCCTTGATTTCAAGGGCCTCACCATCAAAGAGATGACCGACCTGCGGACCCGTCTGCAGGCCAGCAACGGTGTGTGCAAGGTGACCAAGAACACCTTGATGCGCCGGGCCATCGATGGAAACAGCGCCTGGTCGGACCTCGAATCCCTGCTGAGCGGCACCAATGCGTTCGTCCTGATCAAGGGCGATGTCGGCGGTGCCGTCAAGGCCGTGCTGTCCTTCCAAAAGGACAGCAAAAAGTCGGAAACGAAAGGGGGCCTGTTTGAAGGCAAGCTCCTTTCCGAGACCGACATCAAGGCCATCGGCGAACTGCCCTCCAAGGAGGTGCTCATGGCGCAGATCGCAGGTGCGATCAACGCCGTGGCCACCCAGCTGGCGGTGGGCATCAACGAGGTTCCCTCCGGTCTTGCCAGGGCGTTGCGCCAGCACGCCGAATCCGGCGAAGACTGAGCTGCTGGCTGCACCGATCCCTCTGTTCAACTCCACAGATCTGTTGCTGATTCTCAACCATGTCCGCCACCACCGACCAAATTCTCGAACAACTGAAAACCCTCTCCCTGCTTGAGGCTTCCGAGCTCGTCAAGCAGATCGAGGAAGCCTTTGGCGTCTCCGCCGCCCCCTCCGCCGGTGTCGTCGTCGCCGCCGCCCCCGGCGCTGCTGCGGAGCCCGTCGAAGAGCAGACCGAATTCGACGTCATCCTCGACAGCTACGACCCCGCCGCGAAGATCAAGGTCCTCAAGGCTGTGCGCGAGGCCACCGGCCTCGGTCTGGGGGAGGCCAAGGCCCTCGTGGAGGCGGCTCCCAAGGCCGTCAAGGAGGGGATTGCCAAGAGCGATGCCGAAGCCCTCAAGAAGGCCATCGAAGAAGTGGGCGGCAAGGTCACCATCAAGTGACCCCCGGCGGGCTGCTCCCCCCGGGGCGGCCCCCAACACCGCGCGACGCACAAAAAAGCCCCGCCAACGGCGGGGCTTTCGTGTTGGAGCGATTTCAGGAGTCTGGCCTCGTTTCGACCCTGAAAGAGCGCCCCGCACTCCTCACACCCACAAATTAGGGGCTCTGCGGCGGAGGGGAAAGGGGGAGCAGGCCGGCGTGTCAACTGGTCGGCGCCCCCCTCCCCACCGGGGCTCATTCCTGGAAGGGGATCACCTGCAGGGCGATCGTGCGGCCAGGGACGGGCGGGGTGCCGGCGTCGCGCGGGGCGCTGGCGTCGGGCAGGGCGGCGATGGGGGGAGCGCCGGGGGGCCGGGCGATCAGCTGGGACAGGGGGTTGGCATTGGCGAAGTAGAGGTGATTCAACGACTGCTGCCCGAAGCGGCGGCGCTGCAGCTCCCAGCCCGGGTCGAGCTGGATCGCCACGAAGCCATCGCGGTCGCGGCGGGGCACCTCGGCCCGGCCCACCACGAGCACGGTGGGATCGTCGGGGGAGAGGGCCTGGAGCAGCAGCACGTTGCCCCGCTGCTGCAGGCGCAGCCGGTGGGTGGTGGCCAGGTCCTGCTCGCCGACGCGCAGGGAGTAGCCGTTGCTGTCGAGGTAGCGGCTGCAGATGCCGGTGTAATCGAAGCGGTTCAGGCTCGGGTCGATCAGCCCGTCGGGCTGGGCGGTCCAGCAGCGCGGCGCTGGCGCCAGCTGCTCCAGCACCAGCAGGTTCCAGTCGCTGTCGCCGACGGGCCGGGCGAGGACGGCAAAGCGCGTGGCATCGACGGGCTGGCTGGCGAAAAGGCCCGCGGCGCGCACCAGGGTGGGCAGGGCGGTGGAGAGGGCGGATCCCGCCAGCAGCAGACCGCCCAGGGCCAGGTAGGTTTTTTTCATGGGGTGTTTCCCGGGCCCAGGCAACCCCGGGGTGAGGGGCCCCATTCAACCGGTGCTGACAAGGGGGAGCCAATGGCCGATCGGCCGGTGAAGGTGGTGGCCGCGGCCTGCGACGGGGCGTGCAGCGGCAACCCTGGCCCCGGGGGGTGGGGAGCCCTGCTTCGCTTTGCCGATGGCTCCGTTCACGAGCTGGGCGGAGCGGAGGGCGCCACCACCAACAACCGCATGGAGCTCACGGCGGCCCTGGCGGTGCTGGAGCGCCTGCGCGACCTGCCCCGCGATCCCGCCCTGGTGATCCGCACCGACAGCCGCTACCTGATCGACGGGTTGGAGAAATGGCTGCCGGGCTGGAAGCGCAAGGGGTGGCGCACCGCTTCGGGGGGGGCTGTGCTCAATCGGGATCTGTGGGAGCAGCTCGATCGGGCCCGCCTGCCGGGTCTTCGGTTGCAGCATGTGCGGGGGCACAGCGGCGATCCAGACAACGACCGCTGCGACGCGATCGCCGTGGCCTTCTCCCGAGGCCAGCTGCCGCGCCTGCTGGCGGGGGAGGTGCTGGCCCAGGCGCAGCTGGAGGCCGATCGCCCGGCCGGGGGGGAGGAGGCCGATCATCCGGCGCCGCCGGCGCTGCAGCAGCTGCTGAGCCGCCTGGAGCTGGCCGATCGCCTGGCGGCGGGGGGGTTCAGCCTCTCCGCCGTGGAGCTGGCGCGGCTGGTGGAGCAGCCCCTGGGCCGCTTGGAGCGCCGCCAGGAGCCCTGGATCTGGCGAGATTGGCGGGTTTGTCCGGCAGGTGAGGGGCGGTGGCGGCTGGAGCGGCAGGCTGGCGCGGGAGGATTGGCGGCAGACGTTTGAAGGGTGGGGATGGTGCAGAGCCGGGAATCATCGCCTCAACCCACCGAGGCCCCGGGGGGGCCGCCGGCCCGAGCCGATCTGTATCAGCGCCTCGTGATGCCGCTGTTGCAGCGGGACGACGGGGTGGATGCGGAGCAGCTGAGCCAGGTGGCCCTCGCCAGCCTCGCCCAGCTCTCCCGCCGCCGGCGCTGGCCGCTGGTGAGCGGCGCCCTGGCGGGGCTGGGGGAGCAGTTGCGCCGCCGCGACGCGCGGCTGGAGCAGACGTTGTTTGGCTGCCGCTTCGCCAACCCGGTGGGCCTGGCCGCGGGGTTTGACAAAAACGGGGTGGCGGCGGCGATCTGGCATGAATTCGGCTTCGGGGCCGCCGAGCTGGGCACCGTCACCTGGCAGGCCCAGAGCGGCAACCCCAAGCCGCGGTTGTTTCGGCTGGCACAGGAGCGGGCGGCCCTCAACCGCATGGGCTTCAACAACGAGGGGGCCCGGGCGGTGCGCCGCATCCTGGAGGGCCAGGGGCTGCCGCCGCCGGGGCAGCGACCGGCGGTGTTGGGCCTCAACCTCGGCAAGTCGCGCCTCGTGCCGCTGGAGCAGGCGGCGGAGGACTACGCCGCCTCGCTGGAGCTGCTGGCCCCGCTGGCCGACTACGCGGTGGTGAACGTGAGCTCCCCCAACACGCCGGGCCTGCGGGAGCTGCAGGAGGAGGGCCAGCTGCGGCGCCTGGTGGAGCGGCTGCGGCGGCTGCCGGGCTGCCCGCCGCTGCTGGTGAAGATCGCCCCCGACCTGGAGGACGATGCGATCGACACCATCGCGCGGCTGGCCTACGAGGAGGGGCTGGCGGGGGTGATCGCCGTCAACACCAGCCTCGACCGGCTGGGGCTGGAGGATCGGCGGCTGGAGGCCACCTCCCGCACCCTCGCGGAGGAGAGCGGCGGCCTGAGCGGACGCCCCCTGCGGGCCCGGGCCGTGGAGGTGCTGCGCCGCCTGCGCGCCACCGCCGGTCCGGCCCTACCGCTGATCGGGGTGGGGGGGATCGATTCCCCGCAGGCCGCGTGGGAGCGGATCACGGCGGGGGCGGCCCTGATTCAGCTCTACACCGGCTGGATCTATGAAGGTCCGCAGCTGGTGCCCTCCATCCTGGAGGGTCTCTCCCGCCAGCTCGACCGCCATGGCCTTGGCACGGTGGCGGAAGCTGTGGGGTCGGGGCTGGCCTGGCGATGAAACTTCGTTATGTTTTGCTGAATCGGGCTGGGGGCCTTGGCGTTAGCGGAGCTGTGGGAAAACTGGAAAGAAGGGTTGCGGCCCCTGAAGGCCCAGATGTTTCCC
>JBIPMZ010000247.1:0-3841 GCA_044376165.1 Cyanobium sp. | reverse complement strand
CGGGTCGTCACGGCGCCCGCAGCGGTGGTGAGGGTGAGCATGGGCACCTTCAGGCCCCTGCCGGATCCCCAGACGGGGAGGCGGAAGGGGCGGGAGCGGGCGGCCAGCCGCTGCAAGCCCCGCGACGCGCCCTGCAGCAGGGGAAGCTTCGCCTCGATCCGGGCTGGGTCGGTCTCCCCGTGGAGATGCTGGCCCCCGTCCGCCAGGATCTCCTGAAGCAGATCCCAATGGGCTTCGGGGTTGTCGGCACTGGCGTCCAGCAGGCCCAGGGCTTCAGCCGCCGCCCGGCGCAACGCCACCGCCGACTCCTCGCCGGAGCGGATCCTCAACAGGAGGGCCTCCGCCGCCCGCGGGCCGCCGATGTGGCCCAGGGCCTCGGCGGCGGCGGCGCGGTCGGCGGCGGGATAGGCCGTTTTGGCCATCGTGCGCTCCAGGGGCAGCAGGGCGAGCGCCAGTTCGGGAATGCCGGGAAATTCCTTGCCATAGCGGGTGAGTTCCGCGATCGCCTTGGCGCGCAGCTCCGGGTTGGCCCAGCGCAGATCCTCGGCATGGCGCCGGATCAGCTGCTTCACCTCCAGCCGCCGCTCCTCATCGGGGTCAATCCCCGCCACGAAGGCGATGTCATCCGGCACCCGCGCCCAGTCGTTTACCAGGCTTGCCTCCAAGTTTTCGGGGAGGCGATTCAGCCAATCCTTGTAACAATCGCGGCAGGCCGCCAGAAAGCCGCCCATCCGCACCAGCCGCTGAGGGTCCGGTTCCTCCCTCAGCCCCTCCAGCCAGTCGCGCAGCTTGCGCAGGTGGGCCTCCGGCGTGCGATCCGCCTCCAACTCCTCCACAAAGGCCAGAGCCGCCAGATAGTCGGCCAAGGGGTCGAGCGCTATACGGTACAGGGGATTGCTGTCTGTGCCGCCTTTCTGGCGCCGCAACAGATTCAGCTGCTTTTCCATGTAATCGAGCAGGCGGCCACCATCCTCCTTCGCTCGCCACTCCGGCCTTGCCTGCTGCAGGGTTGCCAGCACCAGCAGCGCCTCCTTTCGCGGGAAATTTTGCGGGTGGTAGGCCTGGCGATTTTGGCGATGCGAGGCGAGGGCCAAGGCCTTGAGGCCCGCTTCCACCCATTCCGGCTCCAGGGGCGTGCCATCCGCCAGCAGACGCTCCTCCGCCGGAATCTTCCGGTCGTTGTGCTGCACATAATCCAGCATCAAATCCGGGACGGAGCTGGGCAGCAAATCCAGCCGTCCCCCCTGCACATGCTGGATCGCCTTCTCGATCACCATCCAGGCCAGCAGCACGGTGATCGGTTTGTTGCCCACCATCCGCTCCAGCAGTTGGCGGGTGTGGGTTTGATCCTCCGGGGCGAGTACAAGGCTGTCGGGGTTAGTGGCGCTGGCGGTGGCGGTGGCGGACAGGGTACTCTTTTGCTTCGCCTGCAAATAACGTTGGAAAAATTGTGTCAACTCCCCTTCCTGCAGCCGCTGGGGTTGGAGTTCGGTGATCGTCCAGTCGGGAAACAGGTCTACCTCCCGCTGCCTGGTGGTAAGGAGCACCAGAGAAGATGCCGGCAGGGATTCGCGCACCCACTGGCGGTGCTCTCGGGTGAGCTCAGAGAAGTGATCCACGATCAGCAGCAGGCGCTTGTGGCGCAGCAGCAGCGTCACGTCAAACAGAGTCAAGCGCTGGCCGGGCCAGTGGGAGAGGCGTTCCAGCACCCGCTCGCTCACCTCCCCCCTGCCGCTGCCGGGATCCAGGATCAGGGGCAGCACCAGATGCGGCGCCAAGGCCTCACCCTGCTGCAAACCCCAGCGGGCAATCTGATAAGCCAGGCTGGTTTTTCCCGCACCCCCTTCCTCCCAGATCAGAATCATCTGGCTGCCGGCTGCCGTCGCGAGGGCCTGGAAGTCTGCGGCGGTGGGTTCACACGCTCGCGTTTGCTCCATCCCATCAATGTTCTGCTGAATCTTCACCTTCAGGGGCACATGCAGGCTTCGCTCCCTTACATCCGGCAGGGCCTCAAAGCGGCTCATCACCCCATCCCGCTGCTCCCGCAGCCAAGGATCCAGCTCCGCCAGCCTGGCGGTCTCCGGATCGCGGGCCTCGCCGGCGGCACCGGCTGAGCCCTGACGCTGACGGCCCCGGGAGGAATCCGTGCCATAGGTTTGCGTCCAATGATTTTTAACCCATGCCTTGCAAACACTCTTTTCCCTGGAGCCAGCCCTGCTGAAATCGATCCAGAAGCTGTAGTGGCTGTTCGGCTGACCCGGCCGCCGTTTCGCATCGCGCCTGAGCTGCAGACCACTCAGATGGGTCAATGAGTCGCGAATCTGATTGGTCCAATAGAGATCACCAGGGGTGTCCAGTTTCATGCCGGTATCATTCAGGCTGCGCTTTGTTTCCTTCAACAACGCCAGGATCACAGCCAGCGTTCCTTGTTTGCTGCGCAACCCTTGGCCGCCCGCATCCCCATCCTCTCCATTCGGGTCGTCATGGCGTGAGGTGACCAAAAGCCAGCCTGGGTTGTTCTCATCCCAATACACATAAAGCGCGCGCTGCCACTCCTCAACCTGCTGCTTTCTCCCCTTGGTCGCCTGCGGCGGCTCCACCGCCTTCCATCCTTGCTGTGCATTGTCGTCGGCCAGATCCAGGAGCAGATCCAACACCGCAAGCAGGTTTTCGCGATGGGGCTCACCCTTCCCCAGCTTCTTGCCACCCTCGGCGTCTCGGGCGGAGGCGGCCTTCTGTGGCGTGTTGGGCATCCCCCCTTCCCAGCGCGTGGGGGCAGTGTATGGCTTGGGCGCCCAAAGCCGTTTCCCCCAAGCCCAGAAAGCAAGGCCTCGCCTTGGTTGGGCATGGCGCTACAGCTTTGCTTGGGCCAAGGCCCAAGTGGATCGTTCGGGAGTCAACTCGCAGCGAGGGGGTACCCCATGGCCCCATCCATTGGCTTTTCCAACACTCACGCCCACATTCATCTTTGCCGCTCTGAAAAAGAGCATCTCCGCTCCTCTTTCACCCGCCTTCTCGCCGAAGCCACCCCGCAGAGCGACAAAGAGCTGTGGGAGTTGCTGCGACGCCAACCCTTGGCCCTTCCCTCCCTCCAGGCCAGCCTTCGCAGCCTCGTCGCAGAGCCGGGCTGCTCCCATGGCTTGATCACCAACCTGCCCCTGGATCCCTCACTTCCCGCTCCACCCTCCGATGGCGTTCGCCCGGCGGGCAAAAGCTGGCTGACAGAAAGCATCGGGCTGCAGCTGCTCCAGGCAGGCGGCCTCGAGCCCTTGGGCTTCCTCGAGGAGAAAGGGGGGGCGCTCGTGCACGAAGTCAGTCCGGCCGCGGGTCGCGCCGGTGAGCTCTCCAGCTCCGGGCGTGTGGCCCTCGGCTGGCACACCGATCTCGCCATCTTGAAAAAGGCCTGGCGGCCGGAGGTGCTGTTGTTGCTCGGATTGCACAACGACGGCGCCACCCCCACCCTGCTCGCCGATCTGGACGAGGCCTTGATCGCCCTGCGTCAAC
The DNA here is from genome assembly GCA_044376165.1 of Cyanobium sp. Classification (GTDB taxonomy): domain Bacteria; phylum Cyanobacteriota; class Cyanobacteriia; order PCC-6307; family Cyanobiaceae; genus Cyanobium. The sequence continues at coordinate 337 of JBIPMZ010000247.1, read as the reverse complement.
GGGATCCCGCCTTGGTGGAGGTGCTGCGCGAGCCGCGTTTTCGGGTGGAGAGCCCCGCCAGCCTCCACCTCTGGGGCGGGGGCAAAAGCCTGCGCAGCGAGCCGAGGCCCTTGCTCTCCATCGATCCCTCCGGCCTGGACACGATCGCCGCCAACCTGCAGACCCTCACCCCCACGGATCAAGAGGCGCAACGCGCGCTGGAGGCGTTGCAGGCCGTGCTGCCCGAGGTGACGCGGCCGATCGTCGTCAGACCCGGGCAGGCGCTGCTCTTCTCCAACAGCCGCTGTCTCCATGGCCGCCCGGCCCTGCAACGGGGGCGTCGCTGGCTCCAGCGGCT
>JBIPMZ010000246.1:0-3845 GCA_044376165.1 Cyanobium sp. | reverse complement strand
CAGGCCCAGGCCGGTGGCTCTGCCATGCGGCGATCCACACACCCCATACCCACGGCAGCGGTTGCACCCTGGGCGCAGCCATCACCGCCGGACGCGCCCGCGGTCTGGCGCTGGAGGAGGCGGTGGTGCGGGCGAAGGAGTACGTGGAGGGGGCGCTGCGGCGATCGCTGGCGATCGGGGGCGGGCAGGGTCCGTTGTGCCACTGGCATGCCCTGGACAACGGCTGAGGCCATCAAGGTTTTCCTCTCCTCCACTTCCGCCACGCCCTCTCCCTGCGCCAGCGCTTCCCACACCCCGCACTCCCTGAAACGGACAGCGGTGGCTGGCTCCTTGTGAGGAATGGTTAGATGGCATTAGAGCCCGAGGGATGGGAGCCGCCGCTCCTGGTGGTGGGATGGCTCCGTGGGGTGGGGGCGGAGGATGGGTGGCCAAGGCGCTGTAGCAGGTTGTGATCGCGGTAACGGCGCTGCACCTGGGAAGGACGTTCGCCATAACGGGAGAGAAAATCGCGGCTGAACGACACTGGGGAGATGTAGCCGCAGGCCTGCACCACCTCCAGGAGTGACAGACGGCTTCCCGGTTGCTCCAGCATTGCCTTGGCCTTGGCCAGCCGCTGTTGACGCAGCCACTGCATCGGTCCGCAGCCGAAGCGTTGCTTGAAGGCGTACTGCAGCGCACGCCGGGAGTAGCGGCTGCGTTGCTCCATATCGGAGAGGCTGATGGGCTCCTGGAGATGGGACAGCAACCACTCCACCAGCTCCTGATGCACAAATGGCTCACTGATCAGCGGCACCGCCGTGGCGGATTCCAGTAGGTCGGGTACCAGCAACATCACAATCAAGCGGCGGATCAGGTCATCGAGCCGAAGCATCGGATTGACGCCACCCCCGATGGCCAGGCACCGCTCCACATAGGCCATAGTTTCCATCAGCAGACTCTGCACTCGCTCCCTGCGGCGATCCGCCTGGCGGCTCAACACGGCGGCTTGGGCCAGGGCCATCCGCAGGGGGAGGGGATCGAAGGCTGGGCCGGCGATGGCATGGGCTACCGGAAGAAGGGTGTCGGGTGGAAAACTGATGATGATCCCCGAGCACTGGCTGCAATCGATCTGAATGCGGGTGCGGGCGGCCGGCAGAAACAAACAGGAGGAGCGGAAGGTGAAGGTTTGCCGGTCGATCGAGAAGGTGTTCACTCCCGCCAGATAGGGGAGCACCAGCTGCGCATCACATTTCTGCTCTACCTCCCCGTGGATGGCAGAACCCCAGGTGGCCAGCAGCGTGAGATCACCGAGGCGCACACATCCGGAATGATTGATGAATGGCTTCTCTCGATCGGGATGATCCCAGCTGTGTACTTGTAGGGGCAAAAAAGCACTAACAACACCACCAAAATCAACGGTATTAGAGGAGGCCAGCGAAGCTCCCGGCAACTGTAGGAAGGGGAGTGAAGTCGCAGATTCCGAGAGCCCGAAGGTCATGAATCCTTGGCTTGGTTTTGATGAAATCCTAGGAAGCTATGACGGATTTGCCAAGCGAACTGCAGAAAAGCGAAATGCCCCCTAAAAAACGCAAAGCTGCTGGGCGGGGCGGCGTCCGCGATGGGTCCATCGCCTTGGCCCATGGGATTAGCTGGGAATATCAGCTCCAAATCGTCAGAGCTGCTGTCTATTTTCGTGTTAAAAGCTCGACCGCAGATTTTGCTGTGAGGAAGGGCATCCTGCAAGGAGAGAGGTCTTGAGCGAAGAAAAGAGATTTGTTTGTACTCCCCCTGTCATACTCGGGTCTAAGGTCGACAATTGGAAGAGAAGGCAGAAATTCCTCGCGTTTATGGCAAAAGACGTGCGGAAAGAGTAGGAGCAAGGGGCTGGCCGGCGGCGTCGCGGTTGATCCTTCCTTACGATGAAACCAGGTAAAAGGCTGGCAGCTAGTTTGAACGATGTTCAGCTGACCCTCCCCACCCACAGCCAATAAAAAAGCCGCCCAGGCTTGCCATGGGCGGCTCTAAGAAAAAAGGGAAAAGTACCGGCCGCGAAATCTACATCGCTGAAGCGCCGCCCACCACTTCCAGGATTTCCTGGGTGATGGCAGCCTGGCGGGCCTTGTTGTAATCCAGGGTGAGGGTTTTGGCGAGGGCCTTGGCATTGTCGCTGGCGTTGTTCATCGCCGTCATCCGGCTGGCCAGTTCGCTCGCGGCAGCCTCCTGGAGGGAGCGCAGCAGCTGGTTTGCCAAGTAGAGCGGCAGCAGGGCATTGAGCAGCTGCTCAGGGCTCTGCTCAAACACAAAATCCGATGGCAGGGGAGCCTGCTCGTTTTCGCGCCGGCTCACCTCCACCCCCAGTCGCCCGTCCTTGGTGATCAGCCGGAAGATTTCGTCGCCAGGCGCCGCAATACCCTGCGGATCAAGCGGCAGCAGGGTTTGCACCACCGGCAGCGAATTCACCAAGCTGATGAAGCGGGTGTAGATGATCTCCACCCGGTCGGTGCTGCCCGAAAGGAATTCCGCCAGCACCTCATTGGCGATTTGATTGGCCTCGGCCGCCGTGGGCACCTGCTCCAATCCGGTGAAGGTGGCGCGGATCGGGTACTTGCGATTGGTGAAGTACGTGATCGCCTTGCGGCCCATCAGCACCAGGTCGACCGTATAGCCCTGGCTCTGCAGCTCTTTGAAACGCTGCTCGGTGCGCTTGATCACGTTGGCGTTGTAACCACCGCACAGGCCCCGATCGCCCGTCACCGAAAGCAAGGTGATCGTCTTCACCTCGCGGGCGCTGAGCAGGGGGGCATCCGCCCCCTCGAAGCCCATGCGGCTCTGCAGGTTTTGCAGCACCCGCGCCAGCCGATCGGCAAACGGGCGGCTGCGCAACACCTGCTCCTGGGCACGCCGCACCTTGGCGGCGGCCACCAGCCGCATCGCTTCGGTGATCTTGCGGGTGTTCTTGATCGAACTGATCCGGTCGCGGATCTCCTTGAGGTTTGCCATCTCTGCTTCCTCAGGCCGCAGCCAGCATGGTGGAGGTGACTTCCTTAATCGCTTCCTTGAGCATCGCTTCGGCTTCGTCGCCAAGCTGCTTCTCGCCCATCACCTTGGTGATGAACTCGGGCTTGTTGCTCTTCAGGTATTCCCGCAGTTCACGGGCGAACTCGGTGACCTTATCCACCGGCACCTCATCGATCAGGCCCTTCACCCCCGCGTACACCACCGCCACCTGCTCCGCCAGGTTCAAGGGGCTGAACTGGGGCTGCTTGAGCAGCTCCCGCAGCCGCTTGCCCCGCGCCAGCTGCGCCTGGGTGGCGGCATCCAGATCGGAGGCAAACTGCGAGAAGGCCGCCAGTTCGTCGAACTGGGCCAGCTCCAGCTTCAAGGTGCCGGCAATCTTTTTGATCGCCTTCGTTTGCGCCGCACCGCCCACCCGGCTCACCGAGATGCCCACGTTGATGGCGGGGCGCAGACCGGAGTTGAACAGGTCGGAGCTCAAGAACACCTGGCCATCGGTGATCGAAATCACATTGGTGGGGATGTAGGCCGACACGTCACCCGCCTGGGTTTCGATGATCGGCAGGGCGGTCATGCTGCCCTTGCCCATGGCATCCGACAACTTGGCGGCCCGCTCCAGCAGGCGGCTGTGGCAGTAGAAGACGTCGCCGGGGTAGGCCTCACGACCGGGCGGGCGGCGCAGCAGCAGCGACATCTGCCGGTAGGCCTGGGCCTGCTTGGTGAGGTCGTCGTACACGATCAAGGTGGCTTTGCCCTTATACATGAACGATTCGGCGATCGCCGCGCCGGTGTAGGGCGCCAGGTATTGCATCGCGGCAGCCTCGGAGGCTCCAGCGGCCACCACCACCGTG
>JBIPMZ010000245.1:0-3848 GCA_044376165.1 Cyanobium sp. | reverse complement strand
CCTCCGGCTGGCTCCTCTGGCTCGCCTCGGCCTGCACGATCACCCGGTACTGGTCGCTGCCGAGGATGAAATCGTTGATGTAGCGACCGCCGAGGTAGGCCTGCAGGGTGCCGAAGGCCTCGTTGAGATCGACATCGAGCGCCTTCACCAGGTCGCGGTCGAGGCGGATCGCGATCTGCTCCGTGGCCGGCGTGAAGGTGGTGGTGACCCGCTGCAGCTCCGGCCGCTCCCGGGCCGCGGCGATCAGGGCGCGGCTGTTCTGGATCAGCACCTCCATGGGTTGCCCGCCGCGGTTCTGCAGCTGAAACTCGAAGCCGCCGGTGGCCCCCACCCCGTCGACGGGGGGGATGTTGGTGGCAAACGCCAGCGAACCGCTCACCTCCTTCTGCAGGCGGCCATTGACCTTTTGCAGCAGGGCAAACACCGACTGCTGCGGATCAGGGCGCTCCTCCCATGGCTTGAGCCGCATGAAAAACAAATATTTGTTGTAGGCGTTGCCATCCAGGCCGAAGCCGGCGGCACCGAGAAAGCTCTCGATCTCCGGCACCTCCTTCAAGATGGCCCCCACCTGCGCCACCTGCCGCTGGGTGTAGGGGAGCGCCACCGTGGGGGGCGCTTCCCCCAGCACGATCATCAGCCCCTGGTCCTCCTCCGGGATGAAGCCCGTCGGCACCAGCCGCAGCAGCAGCCCCGTGGCGAGCAACCCGGCCACGAACAGCGCCACCACCAAGTAGCGCCGCGCGATCAGTCCCTCGATCGCGCGGCCATACCAGGCCACCAGGCCGCCAAACCCCCGGTTGAAGCCGCGAAACAGCCAGCCCAGGCAGCGGTTCAGCAGCCGCTGCAGCCCATCCGGCGGCGATCCCTCCGCCCGCAGGAACAGGGCGCTGAGGGTGGGGGAGAAGGTGAGCGCGTTGAAGGTGGAGAACACGATCGCCGCCGCCAGGGTGACGGCAAACTGGCGGTAGACGATGCCGGTGGTGCCCGGAAAGAAGCACACCGGGATGAACACCGCCAGCTGCACCAGGGCCGCCGTGAGGGTGGGGGTGGCCAGCTCATTCATCGCATCGAGGGCGGCCGGCAGCGGTTTCATGCCTTCGCCCAGCTTCGCCTGGATCGCCTGCACGATCACCACGGCGTCATCGGTGACGGTGCCGATCGCCAGGATGATGCCGAACATCGTCAGCTGGTTGATGCTGAACCCCAGCCCCAGCACCACCGCCATCGCCCCCACCATCGCCACGGGCATCGCCAGGGCGGGCACGATCGTCGAACGCCAGTCCTGGAGGAACAGCAGGATCGTCAGCACCGCCATCACGACAGCATCCCGCAAGTTGGCGGTCACATCCGCCAGGGAGGTGGTGACAAACAGGGTGGAATCGTAGGGCACCTCATAGCGCACCCCCGGTGGGAAGCCGCGGGAGAGCTCCTGCATCCGCGCCTTCACCTGGTTGCCGGTATCGAGGGCATTGGCGCCCGGCAGCTGGTAGATGAACAGCGCCGCCGAGGGGCGACCGCTCTGGCTGGTTTCGGTGTCGTAGCTCTCCGCCCCCAGCTCCACCCGCCCCACATCGCTCACCTTCACCAGCGTCCCGTCGTCGCTGCGCTTGATCACCAGATTCTCGGCGTCGGCCACGTCGCGGAAGCGGCTCTCCAGCTTCAGGGGGATCGCCACCTGCTGCCCCGGCGCGCTGGGTTCCTGCCCCAGGCGACCGGCGCCGCTCTGCACGTTCTGGTCCTTCAGGGCCCGCTCCACATCCAGCGGAGTGAGGTTGAAGCCCGCCAGCCGCTGCGCATCCAGCCAGATCCGCAGGGCGTAGCGGCGCTCGCCGATGATGGAAATGTTGCCCACCCCGGGGATGCGGCGGATTTCATCGCTGAGCTTCTGATCCACGAAATTGCTCAGGAACAGCGGCTCGTAGAGAGGCGTGCCATCGGGGCCGAGGTCGGAGAAGAAGCCGTAGGCCACCAACAGGCTGGGGGAGGCCGCCTTCACCGTCACCCCGGTCTGCTTGACCACCTCGGGCAGGCTCGCCTGCGTCTGGCTGACCCGGTTTTGCACATTCACCTGGGCGAGGTTGCGCTCCACCCCCACCGGAAAGAAGACGTTGATGTTGCTGATGCCATCGGAGGAGGTGTTGGAGGCGATCGACTGCATGTCCTCCACGCCGTTGATCTCCTTCTCCAGCACCCGCGTCACCGTGTCGAAGGTGGTGCGGGCGTCGGCGCCGAGGTTGGTGGCGGTCACCTGGATCTGGGTGGGGGCCAGCTGGGGCAGCTTCTCCAGCGGCAGCAGCGGGATGGCGACGCCGCCGATCAGCAGGATCACCAGCGAGCACACCGTTGTGAGAACGGGGTTGCGGATGAAGCGATCGGAAAGACTCATGCCTCTGCCTCAGCTGCCACTGGTCTCGCGCAGGCTGTAGCGGCCGATCAGCAGTCCCAGCACCGCGGCCGGGTAGAAGGTGCCCCCCACCGCCAGGGCCACGCTCAGCATCTGGGCCTGGGCGGTCGCGGCCGTCACATCGCCGTAGCCAGTGGTGGTGAGGGTGATGAAGGCGTAGTACTGCAGGCGGATGAAGTTCAGCTGCCAGACGGGGGCGCTGGTCGGCTCACCCGCCTCCGCCAGCGCCACCCCCGTGAAGCTCCCCGGCGCGAGGGTTTCCAGGGCCACGCAGAGCAGCCCGCCCGCCAGGCCCAGCATCAGGTAGCCGGCCAGGGCGCCCCGCAGCACCGAACCGGTGACATTGCGCTCCAGCGCCAGGCAGCGCACCAGCCGGATCGAACTCCACAGGCTGAACAATCCCCACAACCCGATCACCGGCAGGCCTGTGCGGCGCAGCTCCACCGGCGTGAGATACCAGAGCAGGCTCACCCCCAGGGCCGCCAGCCCCACGCCCCGGAACAGGCGGCGGGGCAGACCCCCGAGGGAAGGATCGCCCTCCGGGTAGCCCAGCACGCGGATCATCAGCAGGCCGAGCAGCAGGTATCCGATCGAGGCCAGGCGGCTCCAGGGGGTGGGCAGGGTGAACAGCCCCATCTGCAGCAGGCACACCGCCAGCAGCTGCAGGTAGCCGCGGTGGCGACGGGCGGTGAAGGCGCAGGGTTCCTCGGAGCGCATCGCGGCGGAGGGACGGGGAGGGATCTCCGGCCTCGCCTCTCTATCACGGGCGGATTACGGCTGCAGCCCCGCAGCCCCCTGCGCCGGCCGGGCGCGGGGGTGCCCCGAATCTTGACCGGCTCTTAACCCATCTTTAACGACCGCTGCCGGGGCGGGTTGCAAATCTTGACCCGAATCCCCTAGCGGAACACCCCCTCATGACCTTCGCGAAGAAGGCCCTGATCCTCGGCAGCGCAGCGAGCCTCGTGGCGGCGTCCACCGCCGCCTTCGCCCAGGCCGCCCTCAACGGCGCGGGCGCCACCTTCCCGGCGCCCTTCTATCAGGCCGCTTTCCAGGCCCTCGCCGCCAGCGGGGGGCCGAAGGTCAACTATCAATCGGTGGGCTCCGGCGCTGGCGTGCGCCAGTTCCTCGCGGGCACCGTCGATTTCGGCGCCACCGACGAGCCGATCAAGCCCGCCGAGGCCGCCAAGGTGGCGCGCGGCGTGATCCAGTTTCCCGTGGTGGGCGGCACCATCGCCGTGGCCTACAACAAAGCCGACTGCCCGGCTCTCAATCTCACCCAAAAGCAGCTGGTCGCCATCTTCCTGGGGGAGATCAAGACCTGGGAGCAGCTGAAGTGCGGCAAGGGCCCGATCGCCGTGGCCCATCGCTCCGACGGCTCCGGCACCACCTTCGCCTTCACCAAGTCCCTCTCCGCCTTCTCCCCCGCCTGGAAGAGCAAGGTGGG
>JBIPMZ010000370.1:0-3863 GCA_044376165.1 Cyanobium sp. | reverse complement strand
CAGGACTTCTGTATGCATTTACTCCCAAATTGAACCTAGGAGTCCTGTCTTCACAAAATGCAGGAAATGTAGGAAAAGCAAAATTCGGAATCAATCGTGATGGTAATGGTTGGACTGCAAGCGGTTATGGTATTGAATTGGGCAGAGACAATGGAAAAATGCTTCGAATGGTTTACACCGATAGCATTACCAAGCAGTCTGATGCTAGCCCAACAGCGAATGCAACATTCGAACTTTCCAACAATGGCGACCTGACCATCAAGCCAAGCGGGGGCGATGTCAATATCTCTGGCTCATTGACCGTCACGGGAACGGGATTGAGCGGAAATGTAGTCATCAACAACCAATTGAATGTTCTTGGTGGAGCAACTTTTGCGGCATCTACCGATGTTTATTTTGGTGGTGCTAGCAGAGGATTGATCATCAACGGTGGAAAAGGATCTAGTGACATTGCTGCATACGGAAACACGGAAATCAATATTGATGGCTATTTGGGAAATGGTACAGTCTCCCTCCGTGGATACATCATCAACATGGGCGATATTGATGGAACTGTAAACAGCACATATATCCAAGTTGACGATTCTGGAAGTACCATCAGCCATGAAGCAAGCCTTGGGCACAATTTCGGAGGATCCCGAATTAATGCACTTTCCGGAATAACTGCTGCAAGTCTTTATATTTCGGGTGGTGCAACATTTGATGGCAACACGACAATAGGAAATGCTGCCACGGATACGACCACAATTTATGGATCAAAGGTTGTCAATGAATTTGTATTCAACAACGGTACTGCAAGAACAGTCGGATTGAGTTGGGCAAACGGGAATGTGCAGTTGCTCGGAGGAACGGGTTCGGGTGCAACGGGCGTAACCGCAATCTATTTTACGAACGCTCCTGCAACAGGATCGGCAAGCATCACGCTCATTGTAACCAATGGCGGAAACATGACGGGCAACACCAATTTTTGGGCTACAAACATCAAGTGGCCCGGAGGAAACAAGCCAACTCTTACTGCATCGGGCGTTGATGTGGTTTCCTTCGTGACACCGGATGCGGGATCAACAATTTATGGATTCGTTGGAGGCTTGAACTTCGCATGATAGGCGCAGCAAGAGGTCCGCAAGGAAGGGACTATCAACTCCTTTCCACCAACACATTTACCACGGGAGGAACACAGTCCTACAGCATTCCTTCGGGTACGAGGTATCTCCACATTCAAATGTGGGGGGCAGGGGGTGGTGGCGGCGGCGGAAGAGCAGCAGGATCAAGACCGACTCTTTACTATGGCGGTGGAGGTGGTGCGGGCGGAAACTATGGTGAATTTTTTTTCTATGGTGGCGATGGATTGGTGCTAAAAACCCTCGCAATGCTTGGTGAAAATCCATTTACTGGCCCATGCAACAATTTCGATATGCAATCGGGTGACATCATAGAATTCTATGTCGGAAATGCTGGAGCCGGAGGAGCAGCAAACGGAAACGGTGTTGCTGGTCAAAGTACGAGATTGATATCTCACAAAAGAAACGGGGCTGTAGTTCTTGATCACGATGCGGTTACTGGATGGACTCAAGACGATGAAATAATTCCCGACAATTATCTCTGTGATTCAAGTTATTTTTATTCATTGAGTGTAATGGGGGGTCAGAATGGAACATCCCCAACAAGTATTCCGGGTGGAAGTCCCCAATTATCGATTGGGCTATCCTTCTATCCGGATAGAAGAGTTGGGCTTTCTGCCGGTAATAACGGGACAAACAACTCGGGAAATACCACAACATCTCCGGGCGGAACAGGTGGTAGGGCAGGGGGAACGGGCGGTGCAGGAGGTACGGCGGGAGCGGCGGGAGCAAACGGAACGGCAGGAACCTTTCCCGGCGGCGGTGGTGGTGGTGGCGGATCGAATTCGACAGCCCGTGGTTTGGGCGGAAGAGGTGCAACAGGACAAGTAATCATAAGGGCATACGGATGACACGGATACAGGTCAATATTCCCACCGGAAAAATAGGAAAATGGTCGATTCGAAAGGCTATTGGGGATTCCCCTGCTTATGGAATCTCGCCCATGTTTTCCGGAATCATGGGACAACCCTCAACATATCGTGAAGAACCCTTCGGTGAATATACTTTTCTCTGTCATGATGACATCGGTCCGATCATGCAGGATACAACCCATGAATACATTGAACACCAACCCCTTTGGGACGAGGCAACGGGGAATGTTTTAATTGGTGGTTTGGGAATTGGTCTTGTCAATGAAAAACTCATAAACTATCCGAATGTGACAAGCATCACCATCGTGGAAAAAAATCAAGAGGTGATTGATCTTGTCTGGAATCATTGCCCGAAAGACGAGCGATTTTCCTTGGTTCATGCCGACATAGATTCATGGATACCGCCTGAAGGATCTCGTTGGAACTATGCATGGTTTGATACATGGATTGGGGACAATTCCATACAGACACAAAACGAATACAATCAAATGTTGATTCAAAAATATAGCGAGTATTGCGATAAAATCGGAATTTGGACACAATCATCGTGAAATCCCGACTTTTCAAAACTTCATAAACTTTCCCTAAATATGCGATATGGGTCTATTCAAGGTCAAGAGAACCAATGTTGTCGGAAGAATTCCCGTGGGGCTTACCTATGGTGAACTTGCCGTAAATATAGCCGACCGAAAATTGTTTGTTGGTGGAACTGCGGGTACTGGTCCTGCCATTGAAATTGTTGGTGGGGGTGGAGGCGATGGCACAGGACCAACATGGACAAACTCAACACCGACAGTAGCCACAAACTTTGCGGGTATACCCGCAGGAACGACATTGGATGCCGGATTGAATTCAATACAGATACTAGAACGGCTTCTGTATCCTTACCAAAGCGTCAGTTTTTCTGGCTTCACTCTTGGGCTTGCGGCAAATACCTTTGATATCGGACAGACATCTTCTGCGGGAAATTACAATGCTCAATGGTCTGCAAGCAGTCCGACAGGAAACTGGATTGCAGGAAGTGTGGGAATTTCCCGTGCGGGAACAACGATAGCATCTGGTCTTAATTACAACTCATCCCCCACATCAATATCCCATCCCGCATATCGATATACGACCCCAACCAATTTGTCTTTTTCTCTTACTGGACAACAAGCACAGGGATCAAATCCCAGCACATCAAAGACATATAGTTGGTTGCACAGAATCTATTGGGGGAAAAGTGCATCTGCCACAATTACTGCCCTTGCAGACCTGACAACACCATCAACAGGAAGTCCAAAATACACAAGCAGTACATCATCATTGGGTGGATCCACATATTCTTTCTTGGCTTCAGCAAGTGCAGAATACTGTTTTGTGGTTGTGCCGACATCTCCGGGAAGTCCAGGCACATATACAACATGGAAAGATGCCAACAACCTAACCTTCACACCAACAGAAGGAACATTTACTGAGACAAACAGTCACGGTGTCTCAATTTCCTGGAAATGGTACAGGGTATCTAATCCGACATTCGGAACATTTTCCGTAGTAGCATCTTAACATGGGAATTACAGGATACATCTCAATTGGTCTTCCCCTCGGTCCGAATACCGAGACAGATCCGGTATTCATTACAGACCCCCAATATGGTTTGGGTGGTCTCCGAACTGTAGGAAGTACCGCTGAAAGAGATTCCATAGTTGTCGCTCGTCGCCAAGTGGGCATGATGGTCTATGTTGAAGACATCAATGAATACTATGCATTGCTTGGTGGGACGGATAATTCAAATTGGACTCTGTTTGATCCTGGAATAGGTACGCAAGGACCAACCGGGGCAACAGGTCCGATAGGACCGCAACTTATAATCATCGATACGGTATCCACG
>JBIPMZ010000414.1:0-3869 GCA_044376165.1 Cyanobium sp. | reverse complement strand
CCCTCTTCCTCGATTCTCGACGCGGCCATATCGCTATATGGACAGCATACGGTTAGCGCTATCGCGGAGCACTCAGCACCTATCGAGCTCATCGAGCGTTGCACCAGGGAGGTTCTTGACTTAACGACCTCAAGCTTACGCGATGGTGTCAATCGGGTGATTTTCGTATCGGGGTCTCCTGGGGCGGGCAAGACCCTTGTTGGGCTCAACCTGGCGTTTCAGCCTGCGCTACGCGACGACGCGGTATTCGTTACCGGGAATGCGCCCCTTGTCGAGGTTCTGAGTGCCGCGCTTAAGAGTTCCTATCGAAAAGGCACGGCGGCAGGTGTGGTAGCTAGCGGTTACGCGCGGGAGGACGCCGAACGCGTGATTGGTATGTCTACGTTCAAGTTAGTAAAGGCCCACCATTTCCTCGGCCAGCGCGGTAAGCATCTAGGAAGTTCTGACGGTCGGGTCATCATTTTTGATGAAGCGCAGCGCACTTATCGAGAGGGTCATATAGTTGTAAATGTCCAGTTAGAAGAAGACGAAGCGAAACTTATCCTCCGATCTCTCGCGGCGTCTCATCCGAACGGTTCGGTAGTCATTGCGTTGGTTGGTCATAACCAGGCGATCGGCCGCGCAGAGATGGGCATTGGCGCTTGGTTCAAGGCATGCGCGGAGCTCGGTTGGCGCTTTGCGATCTGCGATGAAACCCTCTCACTTGAAGAGGTAGAGAAGAGCGGGAAATGGGCGGCGCATCCTTATCGAGATCGACTCACGACGGGTCACCTACCCCACTCTATCCGCTATTACCGAAACGAAGGTCTCGAGAGATGGGCGAATCACGTCCTTGGCAATCGCCCTGAGGCAGCGGCCGTCCTTGCAGACGAGTTGGCCGCCAAGGGGGACACGATCTGGATCACTCGTAGCCTTTCTGACGCTCGGCGTTGGGTACGCGAGCGCCGCGTCGGCGCCGAGCGCGCCGGTGTTATTGCATCGGGGCAGGCGCGGCGCCTTGCCGCGGAGGGGCTTTTTGTAGAGTTGAAGCCTGACATCGCGACGTGGATGTTGGCGCCGGACGGTGACGTGCGGTCAGGGAATATGCTTGAAACGGTTCAGAATCAGTATCAGATTCAAGGGCTAGAACTTGATTACACAATTGTTTGCTGGGACGGCGACCTCCGTCGGGAGGGAGATCAGTGGGAGGCGCATAAGATCGTTGGGGCTGGGTGGCGACGCGACAAGGAGTTAACCGTCTCAAAGAACGGCTATCGCGTATTGCTCACCCGCGCCCGCAAGGGCCTGGTTATATTTGTCCCGGTCGGGGATATCGCTGGAGAAGATGAGACTCGTCTAGCCCGTATGTACGATGAGGTGTCGTCCTACTTGGTGAGCTGTGGCGCGAGAAAGCTATCCGCGCATCAGATGTAGCCTACGGGTCTATTGAGCCGGTAGGCGAGATAACGTAATTCGAAAATCGGCCTCATTACCCTTTAACTTCGTCGCCGTTTGCCATTTCCGTAGCGCCGGCTGAAACAACGGTAAGCATTCTTAATCTGACTCGCTGAAATGAGAATAGATACATCTACTTCACTTGTTACCGAGGGACACCAAGATTTCCCTTTGCTATCTAGTATCGCGGAATTCCTAATCTCCCGACTTGGAACAAAGAACAATCTTATTGAGACGGTTGGCGCAATCATTCGCGCATCCATCGACAGCGTAGTCGACACCCCACGGACCAGTCGTCGTGGCCTTGCGGATCTGGAAAAAACGGAAAAGACATACCTCGGTACCCGAGTCGAAATACTTCTTCGTCACGAGTTGGGTGTTAAGAAAGGTAGACTCGACCTTGTCATAAACGACGTCGACACGGACGTGAAGTTTACCGTGCGTAGCAATTGGATGATTCCACGCGAGGCCTACGGATCTCCATGCATCCTGATTGGCGCGGATGAACTCGCCGGGAGGTTCTGCTTGGGGCTGTTCGTCGCGCGTGAGCAGTACCTAAATGAGGGTAAAAATCAGGACAAGAAGAGAACCATCAGCAAAAAACTGATTTCCAACATCTATTGGATCACCGCGAACGAGCCCTACCCAACAAGGTTCTGGCAAGGTCTTGATGCAAGAAAGATCGAGACAATCTTCAGTGCTAAAAGCGGTGTCGATCGAGTTGTTCGTCTTTTCGATGAGGTACGGAATACACCGATCAACCGATCCGTTGTCGCTGACGTGGCCCAGCAGGCGGATTACATGAAGCGACTACGGAAAAACGGGGGCGCGCGCGACGCTCTCGAGCGGAAAGGTGTTTTGCTACTTTCCGGGAGATATGATTCGCGCGAGATATCTTCTCGAGGTTTGCCGACCTGCGACAAAGACTCCTTTATCTCTACTGAGGAGCCTCGTACAGATAAAGGGACCCGGAAGTAACGGTTGGCTTTAGGTCAAGCCCCCAGCGCCTTGCGTATTTGTGCGGACACAGCCCGCGCCACTGGCGGAGGAAAGGCATTTCCAACTTGACGGTAGGCAGCAGTCTTTGTTCCCGCAAATTTCCAATCATCGGGAAAACCCTGCAGCCTCGCCACCATTCGAACCGTCAGTTTAGGTGCGCCAGTGAAGCCGCGAGGTGGTGCGGTCTCCGCGATCGACATGCCGTCAACGCCCATCGTCTTCCATGCATTTTTTGCGCGGGTTGGCCCCAAATCAGGACCGCCATGTTTCTTGGAACCGCCGACGATTGTTGGGGCAATACTGTCAGCCCGGTTTGCCCAGTCATCCGCGCCGCTCCAGTCGTTTTCTCCCATCAAGTCTCGTAGTGTTTCTCCCACTGTCGGAGCCCGCGTAGCTGAGGTAGGCCAACTGAAATCCTGCGCGTACCTGGTCTTTAGTGCGATTACAACAACCCGCGGGCGAAGTTGAGGGACGCCGAAATCAGACGCATTCAGCAGCTTCCAATCAACGGTATAGCCCATCTTTGAGAGTTGAGTACGTAAGCTTTGTCGGTATTCGGCAAACACCGGCGATAAGAAACCACGCACGTTTTCGATCATCACCGCTTTAGGGTCGGTGGCAGCGATAATCTCAAGCGCATCAGGAAAAAGGTTTCTTTCGTCTTTTTCGCCCAATTGCTTACCAGCGACAGAGAACGGCGGGCATGGAAGCCCTCCCGTGAAAACATCGATTCCTTTGAAATGCCTGGCTCGCTCTTTAAACAGGCGCAGATCTTCCTGAATGATGTTCCAGTTGGGACGGTTCAGCCGCAACGTGTGGCAAAACTCCGGCTCGAGTTCCACCAAGGCGGTGTGGTCGAACCGAGACTGTTCCAAGCCGAGTGCCTGGCCACCGGCGCCAGCGCAGACTTCGAGAGAACTAAGTTTGGAAGAGCGCTTGGCGTTTTTCACGTTGTCACCAGAGATGATGGTGGACATCGTAGCGCTGCGTCGGCGCTATCGGTTACATTCTTATTCTATCTGCTGTTTGACACCGACGCGATAACTTGTCGCGTTAAAGTTCCGCCAGTCTTGGTGCCAAAACGCATCTTCGGGTCGCCCCTTCTCGAAGATGTATTAGCGAATTCAACGACACCGTGATTCGGTATCTTGCATCGTCACGACCATCTCCGAGCTCTCCCTCTTCTCCCCCACCTCCACGCGTCACCCGCTGCTAAAACTCCCGCCTCAGCGGCCGCGATAGCCCGACCAAGAGCGAGGTCGCGACCAGCGCCAGCGCCAACGCGAGATAGGTGTCGGCCACCCCCCAGCGCTCCACGGCATAGCCGGTGGCGACCATGCCGAGCGGCGGCACGGCGTAGAACGCGGACATCTGCGCGCCGTACACCCTGCCCTGCTGGTCGGCGGGCACGCGCTGCTGGATCAGGGTGGTGATGA
>JBIPMZ010000244.1:0-3869 GCA_044376165.1 Cyanobium sp. | reverse complement strand
GGCACATCCTCCCCCGGGGCCGGGTCGATCAGCAGCAGCCAGCAGCCCTCCTGCAACCGGTTGCGCAGCGCACGGATGCGATCGTCCTGCTCCGAGCCGACGCTGGCGGCGGCGGCGAAGCTGCCCAGGAAGCCGGAGCCCATCCCCAGCAGGCCGCCGATCAGCGGCTGGCCCCAGGGGCCGGCGAACGCAAAGGTGTGCAGGTCGGTGATCTGGGTGAAGGTGAGCCCGGCCAGAAAGCCGAAGGGGAGGAGCCAGCGCACCATCGAGCGCTGCAGGCGGCGGCGCGCGGCCAGGGCATCAAGCCGTTCCACCGCGCTGAGGGGGGTCTCCCCGGCGCCGATCATCACCAGCGCCAGCGGCGCCGGCTGCCGGGCGGCCAGGGTGTCCCGCAGCTGCTGCAGCCGGCTGCGGTCGTCGAGCACCACCACCACGCTCTGGGTCACAGCTTTGCTCCGGGGGTAGGCACGGGGTCGCTCTCTACACTGCACCTCCGGCTCGCCCTCCGGGGCATCCCGCCCTCCCCATCCCCGCTGGAGCGCCCCATTCGCCGGACATGACGAAGGTTTTGGTTTCCGATCCCATCGATCAGACGGGTATCGACATTCTCTCCCAGGTCGCCCAGGTCGACGTGCGCACCGGCTTGCCGCCGGAGCAGTTGCGCGCCATCATCGGCGAATACGACGCCCTGATGATCCGCTCCGGCACCCAGGTGACGGCCGCCATCATCGAATCGGCCGATCGTCTGCGCATCATCGGCCGCGCCGGCGTCGGGGTCGACAACGTCGATGTGCCCGCCGCCACCCGCCGCGGCGTGCTGGTGGTCAACTCGCCGGAGGGCAACACCATCGCCGCCGCCGAGCATGCCCTGGCGCTGATGCTCTCCCTCTCCCGCCACGTGCCCCATGCCCACGCCAGCACGATGGCGGGGGGCTGGGATCGCAAAACCTACGTCGGCAATGAGCTCTACAAGAAGACGCTCGGCGTGGTGGGCCTCGGCAAGATCGGCTCCCACGTGGCGCGGGTCGCCCGGGCGATGGGCATGGAGGTGGCCGCCTACGACCCGTTCATCTCCCCGGAGCGGGCCCAGCAGCTGCAGGTGCGACTGCTGAGCCTGCCCCAGCTGTTCAGCGAGGCCGACTACATCACCCTGCACCTGCCCCGCACCCCCGACACCGAAAACCTGGTGAACGCGGAGCTGCTGCGCACGATGAAACCCACCGCGCGGCTGGTCAACTGCGCCCGCGGCGGCATCGTCGACGAGGCCGCCCTGGCCGAGGCGGTGGAGGCGGGGGTGATCGCCGGCGCCGCCCTGGACGTGTTCGCCAAGGAGCCCCTGGCGCTCGACTCGCCGCTGCGCGCCGTGAAGGAGCGGCTCGTGCTCACCCCCCATCTGGGCGCCTCCACCGAGGAAGCCCAGGAGAACGTGGCGATCGACGTCGCCGAACAGATTCGCGACGTGCTGCTCGGCCTGCCCGCCCGCAGCGCTGTCAACATCCCCGGCCTCAACGCCGAGCTGATGGAGCAGCTCAAGCCCCACCTGCAGCTGGCGGAAACCCTGGGGCAGCTGGTCTGTCAGTTGGCCGGCGGGCAGATCAGCGAGCTGGAGGTGCGCCTGCAGGGCGAGTTCGCCGTCCACCCGGCCCAGCCCCTGGTGGTGGCCGCCCTGAAGGGGATGCTCTCCACCGCCCTGGGGGACAGCATCAACTACGTCAACGCCTCCCTGGAAGCCCGCGAGCGGGGCATCCATGTGCTGGAGGTGAAGGACGAGGCCAGCCGCGACTTCGCCAGCGGCTCGCTGCAGCTGATCTGCCGGGGGGCCAAGGGCAGCCATCGGGTCACCGGTGCGGTGTTCGCCGACGGCGAGCTGCGCATCATCATGATCGATGAGTTTCCGGTGAACGTGGCGCCCAGCCGCCACATGCTCTTCACACGCCACCGGGACATGCCGGGGATCATCGGCCATCTGGGCTCCCTGCTCGGCCAGCACAACGTCAACATCGCTTCGATGCAGGTGGGCCGCCGCATCGTGCGCGGCGATGCGGTGATGGTGCTGAGCCTCGACGACCCGATCCCCCCCAGCCTGCTGGTCTCGATCCACGAAATCAGCGGCATCCAGGAAGCCCATCCCGTCACCCTCTGACGCTGCCCCCTCCCCCGCGATCGCCGGCCGTGCGCACGGATCCACCCTTCCCTGGCGCCGCGGCCGAAGCTGCCCCCGCGGGCGCGGCCTGGTGGCGGCTGGAGCTGGCGATCCCGCCGGAACTGGAGGAATCGCTGCTGTGGAAGCTGGAAACCCTGGGCATCCAGCGGCTGGCGGTGCGCCACCGGCCCGCCGCGCCCGACGAGCGGGAGCTGGTGGGCTGGTTGCCGGCCTCCGACTGGGGGCCCGAGGCGCGCCAGGCCCTGGCCGCGGAGCTGGCGGCCCTGGGGGAGCCCTTCGGCCGGGTCCTGCCGCCGCTGCGCTGGCATCGGCAGGGGGAGGAGGATTGGAGCCTCAGCTGGAAACGCCACTGGCGGCCCGATCCGGTGGGGGAGCGGCTCCTCCTCCTCCCCGCCTGGCTCCCGCCCCCCCCCGACCCGGACGGTCGGCGGGTGCTGCGGCTCGATCCCGGCAGCGCCTTCGGCACCGGCGACCACCCCACCACCCGCCTCTGCCTGGAGGCCCTGGAGCGGCTGGAGGCCGGCCGGGAGGGGGGGCTCTCAGGCCTGCGGGTGGCCGACCTGGGGTGCGGCAGCGGGATCCTCTCCCTGGCGGCCCTGGCGCTCGGCGCCGGCCGGGCGGTGGCCGTGGACATCGATCCCCTGGCGGTGGCGGCCACCCGGGCGAACGCGGCGTTGAACGGCCCCGAAGCGGAGGCCAGGCTGACGGTGGCCCAGGGTTCGGCCGCCGCCCTGGCGGCCCTTCAGGAGGCCCCGGCCGACCTGCTGCTCTGCAACATCCTGGCGCCGGTGATCGAGGCCCTCGCCCCGGAGTTCACCGCGGTGCTGGCCCCCGCCGGCACGGGGCTGCTCAGTGGTCTGCTGGTGGCCCAGGTGCCGCGGCTGGAGCGGGTGCTGGCGGAGCACGGCTGGCAGGCAACGCTTGCCGCCAGACAGGAAAATTGGGGCCTGCTGCACCTGCGCCGCGCGGCAACTGTTGCATAAGGCACGCTGATCTGTGCCCGCAATCTGATTGGCCTTCCCGGCCAGAGGGCCACGGATCGGCAGAATGCCCCCTGTCGGATGTAGGAAGGGCAAGTCCTGCAGGCACTCCGTGGTGGGCGCTTGCGAGTTCCAATTCCTCTCATGCCTTCCTACTCGGTCACCCTGCGCAACGAATCCGAGGGCCTCAACACGATCATCGAGGTCGCTGACGATTGCTACATCCTCGACGCCGCCGAGGAGCAGGGCATCGACCTGCCCTATTCCTGCCGCGCCGGCGCCTGCTCCACCTGTGCCGGTACGCTCGTTTCCGGTACCGTCGACCAGTCGGACCAAAGCTTCCTGGATGATGATCAAATCGAAGCTGGTTTTGTGCTGACCTGCGTCGCCTACCCCACCTCCGACTGCGTCATCGAGACCCACGCCGAGGAAAAGCTCTACTGAACGCCTCCCCACCGGCTGCGGCCCCTTCGGGTACCGGAAAGCCAAGATCCTCTCCTGCCACCCTGCGGGGTGGTTTTTTGATGAGCCCTGCCATTCATCGCGTGCTGGAACCCGGCAGCGAGCACGCCAGCCCCGGCGGTCAGTTCAGCTACCGGATTCTCGGCCCCTGTTGTCGGCTGTTCGACCGGGAGGAGCTGCCCTGGCCCTGCTGCCGGCTCGCCTGGCGTAGCAAGGAGCCGAGCTGGCGCCGGGTGGGGCGCCGCCTGGTGGCCGATCTCGCC
>JBIPMZ010000243.1:0-3871 GCA_044376165.1 Cyanobium sp. | reverse complement strand
CCCCCGCGCCGCCAGCCGCGCCGCCAGGGCTTCGCTGGTGGCCGGGGCGATGGTGGAGAAGTCGATCACCAGGGAGCCGGAGGCGAGGGCTCCGATGGCGGCGTCGGGTGGCTCCAGCAGCACCGCTTGCACGGCGGCGTCATCGCTGAGGCAGAGACAGACAAGCGCGGCCCCCCGGGCCGCGGCGGCGGGGGTGGCGGCGGCGGCGGCCCCGAGCGCCCGCAGGGGCTCCTCCCGGCGGCGGTCGCGGTTGTGCACCGTGAGGGGGAAGCCGGCCGCCAGCAGGTTGGCGGCCATCGGCGCGCCGAGGGCGCCGAGGCCGAGGAACGCCACCGGCTCCCGAGGGCTGGTGGCGGGGGCGTCAGCCACGCTCGAAGGCGATCAGGCGGGAGAAGTAGAAGGGGGCCTGGTTGAGGCTGCGGCGCATCGGCTGAAAGCCGGCGGCGGCGGCGGCCTTGACGATTCCCTCCTCCCGCAGGGTGTAGGCGCGGGTGGTGCGGCTCGGGCCCGGGAACAGCTGGCCGATGCCCTTGAGCAACGCCAGCAGGGGGGTGTAGGGGGCAAAGCTGACGATCAGGCGCCGCTCCGCCAGCTCCGCCAGGTGGCGCACCATCTCCTCCGCCGCCGCCTGGGGGTAGTGGATGAACACATCGAGGCAGATCACGGTGTCGAAGCGGCCCTCCAGGCTCTCCAGGTCGGAGGCGCTGAAGTGGAGACGCTCCTCCGCCAACCCAGCCGCCGCCGCCCGTTGACGGGCCTCCTGCACCATCGCCTCGGAGAGGTCGCTGGCGGCCACCGAGCCGGCGCCGGCGAGGGCGAGGGGGATCGCCAGGCTGCCGACGCCGCAGCCGGCATCGCAGAAGCTGCGGCCCTCCAGATCGCCCGACTCCTGCAGCCAGGCCAGCACTTCATCCACCGTTTTCTGGTGGCCGAGGCGGATGTTGCGCTGGACGGTGTTGACGTCGTCGCTGTCGCTGTAGATGCGGTTCCAGCGCTCGAAGCCGGTGGTTTCGAAATAGCCCTTCACCTCCACCTTTTCGGCGGCCTTGGCGTCGGCCAGCTCGGCCTTGGCGTCGGGGCTGGCCTGGGGGGCGGAGGTCATGGAGAGAAAGGTCGGCGCGGAAAGCGGGCGGGAAGAATCCTAGGGAGCGAGCCCTCCGGCGCGATCCGGCCCCGGGGTCGCCCGCCCCCAGCTCAGGCCGTCCTCCCCCTCCCGCCAGCGCAGGCACGCCTGCAGCGGCCGGCCCACCAGCAGCTGGGGGAGCGGTCGCCGATCCCCCAGCACCCGCCGGGGCGTGACGGTGGCGGCGGCGATGGCGGCCGCTGGCTCACCGCCCCAGCGGGCCAGCCGCACCACCCCCTCCAGCAGGGGCAGGGTCACCCCCGCCAGGGTGCCGTCCTCCAGCCGGCAGCTGCCGTCTGCCACCAGCAGCACCCGCTCATCCCAACGGTGGCGGCCCTCCTCCAGGCCGTAGGGGGCGAGGGCGTCGCTGACGATCACCAGCTGCTCGGGCGCCAGCCGCTGCAGCAGCACCGCCAGGGAAGGGGCCACGTGAACGCCGTCGGCGATCAGGCCCAGGGCCACATCGCCCCGCCGCAGGGCCGCCGCCACCGGGCCGGGCGCCCGGTGCTGCAGCCCCGCCATGGCGTTGAAGGTGTGGGTGAGCATGGAGACGCCAGCGCTGAAGGCCGCCGCCGCCTGCTCCTCGGTGGCGGCGCTGTGGCCCAGGCTCACCACCACCCCTGCCCGGCGCAGGGCCGCGATCACCTCGGCGGCCCCGGGCAGCTCGGGCGCCAGGGTGAGCAGCGCCACGTCGGCGGGCTCCCGCCAGCCGGGCCCGCAGGAGAATCCGCCGATCCGCTCCGCCAGGGCTGCGGCGGAGGGGGCGGCCAGGTGCTCCGCCGGATGGGCGCCACGCCGCTCCGGCGCCAGGAACGGACCCTCCAGATGGGCGCCCAGCAGCCGGCAGCGCCCCGGAGTGTGCTGCGCCCGCGCCTCCGCCAGCACCGCCAGCGCCGTGCGCAGGTCGGCGACGCTGCAGGTGACGAGGGTGGGGGCGATCGCCTCGACCCCGTCCTGCCAGAGGCGCTCCAGCAATTCCCCCAGCCGGGGCAGATCGGCGCGGCGGAGCTCGGGGAAGGCCAGAGCGAGGCCGCCGTTGATCTGCAGGTCCACCCCCGCCGGGCTGAGCCAGTCGCCGCCCCAGTCCTCCCCGGCCGCGGCGCTGCCGGCCGGGGTGGACTGCAGGGCGCGGATTCTGCCGTCCTCCCCCACGCCCACCCGCCAGCGCCGCTCGGCGCCGGGATCGCGGCCGGCCGGGGCGGCCAGCGGCGCGGCAGGAAGGCGCACGTTGCTCAGCCAGCGCACGGGAGCGTCCCCAAGGGAAGGGACAATGATGCTCGCCGTCCCCGTGCCATGTCCGTCGCACCCGAGCCGGAGGCCGTGGCCCCGCCTGAGCCGGTGCCCGCCGGGGCTGCCGGGGGCCCGGAGCGGCTGGCGGTGGCCGTGATCATGGGCAGCGATTCCGACCTGCCCACCCTGCAGCCGGCGGTGGCGATCCTGGAGCAGCTGGGGGTGCCCTGCGAGGTGCGGGTGCTTTCGGCCCACCGCACGCCGCGGGAGATGGTGGCCTTCGCGGAGGGAGCGGCGGCGCGGGGCCTGAAGGTGGTGATCGCCGGCGCGGGCGGGGCGGCCCACCTGCCCGGGATGGTGGCCTCGCTCACCCCCCTGCCGGTGATCGGCGTGCCGGTGGCGACCCGGGCGCTCTCGGGGGTGGATTCGCTCCATTCGATCGTGCAGATGCCCGCCGGCATCCCGGTGGCCACGGTGGCGATCGGCAACGGCACCAACGCCGGCCTGCTGGCGGCCCAGATCCTCGCCCTCAGCGATCGCGCCCTGGCGGAGCGGCTGGCGGCCTACCGGCGGGAGCTGCACGACCAGGTGATCGCCAAAGACGAGCGCCTGCAGGCGCTGGGCAGCGCGGCGTACCTGGCGGGCATGGGGGGCTGAGGGAAGCCGTCCCCCTGTCGCGGTCTCGCCCGCTGGCTGGGGTTCTGGTAGCGGGCTGCGGCGGGGGCCGCCATGCTGAGGGGCGCCCCCTGATCGCCGGGATCCTGCCCCGCCCGTTGTCCGACCATGCTTGAGCGGCTGGTGCTGCCCCCCTGGCTGCGGTTTGGCCTCGCCCTGCCGCTGCTGGTGCTCAACCTCTGGGTGCTGCGCCAGCTGCTGCTGCCCCTGGCCCCGTTCCCGGCGCTGTTTTTGACAGCAGCCCTGCTCGCCTTCCTGCTTGACATCCCCTGCCGGTGGCTGGTGCAGCGGGGCCTGCCTCGGTCCCTGGCGCTGGCCTCGGTGCTGGGGGTGGGGTTTGGCGGGGTGGCGCTGGTGACGATCTGGCTGCTGCCGCGGCTGGTGCAGCAGCTCGATGATCTGATCACAGCGCTGCCGGGCTGGCTGGCGGAGGGGGAGGTGCTGCTGGGGCGGCTGCAGGAGTGGGCGGTGGCGCGGGGATTGCCGAGCGATTTCGGCGACCTGAGCAGCGAGCTGATCACCCGCACCAGCAAGGTGGCCACGCAGCTGAGCCAGCGGCTGCTGGGGCTGCTGGGCGCCACCGTGGGCGTGACGGTGAATGTGGTGATCGTTCTGGTGCTGTCGGTGTTTCTGCTGGTGGGGGGGGAGCGGATCGCGGCGGGTCTGGCGGCCTGGCTGCCGCCGGGGGTGCGAACCCTGGTGACCGGCACACTTGACCGCACCTTTCGCGGTTACTTCGGTGGCCAGGTGCTGCTGGCGTTGATCCTCAGCGGTTTGCAGATGGTGGTGTTCACGCTGCTGGGCATTCCCTACGGCGTGCTGTTTGCGGTGGCGATCGGCTTC
>JBIPMZ010000242.1:0-3879 GCA_044376165.1 Cyanobium sp. | reverse complement strand
TGGAGGAGATCCCGGTGGCGGAGCTGGCCGAGCGGCTCTGGCACAGCCGTTCGTTGGAGGAGCAGGCGGAGGTGCTGGAGCTGCTCGGCCGTCGGCTCGGCCCCAACGCCCGCCTGCAGGGCCCCGGCCCCGGCCGGCCCGTGCAGCTGATGGCCCTGCTGCAAGAGGTGTACCGCCGCGCCCTGGTTCGGGCGGAATGGAACGTGGTGCGCCGCGCCGCTGGCGCCATGGGCCTGGTGCACCCCCGCCTGGAGGATGCCCTCACCGATCTGCTGGTGCGTCAGAAGCAGGTGGTGGTGGGGCGCAACTACACCAATGAGGCCCTGATCAGCCAACCCCTCGGCAGCCTTTCCATCGCCGCCCGCATCCGCCGCTTCGGCGGAGAGGATGGCCGCGAGGGGATGCTGCAGCAGGAGCTGCTCCTCGCCCTCGACGGCCTGGCGCGGCACGAACCCAACCTGCTCAGCGGCAGCCTCACCCTCCAGCTCGGCCAGCTGCTGCTCCTGCTCACCAGCGAGCTGGCCGCCGCCGCCGACCTCAGCCCCAGCGACGCCTTCGAGGCCCTCTGCGCCCTGCCCCCCCACCAGATCCGGCGGCGCCTGCGGGCGGTGCTGGCGGACGTGGAGCACGCCCGGGCGGCGCTGCAGCGCAAGGAGCAACTGCACCTGCGCGGCCGTGTGCGCTGGCAGGTGCCCGATCCGCTGGAGGAGCTGCCCAAGGGCGGCGGCTGGCTTCAGCACCGCATGCGCCTGGGGGCCCTGGCGCGGGTGCCCCGCAATTTCCACGCGGGGATCTGGGATCTGCTGCACCACTGCCGCGGCATCGTGATCGGCGACAAGCTCGAGCGCCGCAACCGGCTCGAAAGCGCACCGCTCCTGAGCGAGAAAACCCCCGGCGAGCGCAATTTCGCCTCCCTCGTCGAGCAGCTGCTCGGCAAGATCGAAGCGCCGGAATACCGGCAGCTCTGCACCGAAACCCTGCTCACCCTGATCGCCTTCGTCACCGCCAACCCCCGGGTGCAGTTCGACGACGACCTGGCCCTCGATGTGGTCATCGGCCACGCCGTGCGCGTCGGCTGGCAGCAGCGCCACCCGGAGGTGCCGCCCGGCGATTACGGCACCCACAAGGGGGATGCTTGGGCTCTCTTCTATCGCTCCTCCCCCGCCGCCTGCCGCCGCTGGCAGCTGCTGGCGTTGCAGCAGCTCACGGAGGTGCGGCAGGAGCCGGAGGCGGGGCCGGAGCTCCAGGCGCAGGCGGCCTGAAGCGGCGGGCCGGCCTCAGATCGGTTCCCGCAGCGCCATGCACAGATTCGGTTCTTCCACGCACTGCTCGATCAGGTCGGCCAGCTGCAGGGCGCGGGAAGCCTGCAGGCCATCCACCGCTGGCTTCTCTTCCCCGCGCACGCAGCGCAGGAAGTGCTCCAGCTCGGCGTAGAGGGGTTCGATCGAGGTGGTGCTCACCTCCTCGATGAAGCCATCGTTGCGGTACACCAATTCCCCGTGATCGGCGCTGAAGGAGCCGTGGGAGCGGCGGTGGATGCGCAGGTTGTGGTTGAGGAAGTCGGTTTCCATCAGGCTGTTGCGGCAGTGGGTGTAGAGCCGTCGCACCTTGCGGTGGGCCATCTTGCTGGCCGTCAGGCTGGCCACCACGCCGTTGGCGAAACCCAGGGTGGCGTTCACGTAGTCGATCGGGCCCTCGGAGCTGCGGCCACCGGCGGCGGCCAGGCGCACCACCGGCGCGGCCGCCAGCTCCAGCACCAGGTCGAGGTCGTGGATCATCAGGTCGAGCACCACCGACACATCGTTGGCCCGGTCGGGGTTGGGGCTGTGGCGGCGGGCTTCCAGCACCACGATCTCCTCGCCCCCCACCACCTTGAGCAGCTCGCGGAAGGCGGGGTTGAACCGCTCGATGTGCCCCACCTGCAGGAGGCGATGGGCGCTCTCGGCGGCTCGGATCAGGTCGGCCGCTTCCTCCCGCGTGGCGGCGATCGGCTTTTCGATCAGCACGTGGGAGCCGGCCTCCAGGCAGGTCAGGCCGACGCGGTGGTGCAGGAGGGTGGGCACGGCGATGCAGACCGCTTCCACCTCGGCGAGCAGCTCGCGGAAGTCGGCGAACCAGCGGCAGCCGAATTGTTCCACCGCCAGCTGGCCCCGGGCGGAGGCCGGATCGGCCACCCCCACCAGGTCGGCGTCGCGCAGCA
This sequence comes from Cyanobium sp., assembly GCA_044376165.1. Classification (GTDB taxonomy): domain Bacteria; phylum Cyanobacteriota; class Cyanobacteriia; order PCC-6307; family Cyanobiaceae; genus Cyanobium. The sequence continues at coordinate 1,679 of JBIPMZ010000242.1, read as the reverse complement.
GGCTCAGCACGCGGGCATGGTGCCAGCCCATGTTGCCGATGCCGATGACCCCGACGCGGACAGGGTTCATGGGCACTCGCTCGGCGGGGCCTTGCGATTATCGGCGATCGCCCCCAGGCGCGGGGGGGCCGGCGACCGTCGCCCCCTCAGGCGGTTCCCTCCCCCGGCACCGCCCGGATCCACACCCGCTCGATGCGCGGCCCGTCCATCGTTAGCACCTCGAAGCGGAAACCCTTCCAGCGCAACCCCTCCCCTGGCGTCGGGATGTGCTGCAGGCGTTCGAGCAGGAAGCCGGCCAGGGTGTGATGCCCCTCCGCCTCCGGCAGCCGCAGGCCGAGCCGGCGATTCAGCTCGAAGATCTCCAGCTCGCCGGCCACCGACCAGCCCCCCTCCACCAGCACCTGCAGCTCCTCCGCCGCCTCCTGCGGGTTTTCCTCCTCGCCGACGATCTCGCCGGTGAGGTCGGCGACGGTGACCAGACCTTCGGTGCCGCCGTGTTCGTCGACGACGATCAGCAGGGGCTTGCCGCTGCGGATCAGGGGCAGCAGGTCGGCCAGCGAGGCGCTCTCCTGCACCCGGGCCACCTCCAGCAGGTAGGGCTGCAGCGGCGACTCCGGCCGCAGTTCGCCCCGGGCGATCGGTTCGGCGAGGCGGCGCAGGTCGAGCAGGCCGCGCACGTCGTCGAGGGAGCTGCCGATCACCGGGAAGCGGGCGTGCTGACTGGCGTGCACCGCCTCCATCATCCCGGCGAAGCTCACCTCCAGCGGCAGGGTAACCATGCCGGATCGGGGCACCATCACCTCGCGCACCAAGGTGTCGCGCAGGGAGAACACCCCCTCCAGGATGCTGCGCTCATCCGGCAGCAGCCCGGTGACGCTGCCGCTTTCGATCAGGGTTTCCAATTCGCCGGCGGAGAGCACCGGCACCAGCTCGTCCCAGTTGCGGGGCAGGCCGAGCAGGCGCAGCAGGCCGCCGGTGAGGCGCTCGATCAGGAGCAGCAGCGGCGCCAGGGTGTGGGTGAGGGACTCCAGCAGCGGGGCCAGCTGCAGGGCGGAGGCTTCGGGGCGATGCAGCACCCAGGCCTTGGGCAGGAGGCCGCCGATCAAGGTGGCGAGCAGGGCCAGCACCAGAAACACCCCGAGGTCGAACCAGGCCTGCCGATCCCCCGACCCCAGGCGCAGCGTCAGCTCCGCCGCCAGGCTGCGGCCGATCCAGCCAATCGCCAGCAGGGCGAGCACCGCGCCGAGTTGGGTGGCCACCAGCACCCGCCGCAGGCGCTGTTGCAGCCGTGCCACGGGGCGCGCCCCCGCCTCCCCGTCCTCCAGCAGCTGCTGCACGCGGCTGGGTCGCAGGCGGATCAGGGCGAATTCCCCGGCGGCGAAGAAGGCCATCAGGGCCAGCAGGGCAGCCAGCGCCAGGAATCGCATGGAGGGCGGGAGCGGTTGCGGGAGTCTGGGAAGAAAGGCGGCTCGCGATCAGCCGATAGGGCGTGAATCTACAGAATCAAGCGCCCAAGCCCCTGGGCGCCGCGGCGGCCCACGGCGCGGAAAGAAAATGGCTGTAGTGGAAAAGAAGTAAATAATCGGCGTTGCTGTTGCGCTGCGGCTGGAATTCGCGGGTATACTGCAGCGGCCCTTCGAAGCCCCGCAAAGCTGCCTGGCGCTGATGATGGAACCGTC
>JBIPMZ010000241.1:0-3880 GCA_044376165.1 Cyanobium sp. | reverse complement strand
AGCCCTGGAGCAAGGGCCCGAGGAGGGCGGCACGGAAGCCGAGTTGCTGGCCCAGCTCAACCTGCCCAAGGGGCGCCTGCAGCAGGCGCTCAAAATCCTGTCGCTGGAAACCCCGGCCCCGATCGGCAAGCAGGGTGCCCGCTGGCAGCGGCTGCCGGCGTCGCTCCAACCTGCGTTCTGGCAGCGGTTGGAGCGCCTCACCGCGTTGCGCCAGGCAGAAGCCGAGCAGATGCAGGCGTATGTGGATCTTCCCTTCGGGGGGCACATGGCCTTTCTGATCCAGGCACTCGACGGCGACGCCAGCGCCGTGGGTCCGCCCACCCTGCCGCCCCTGCCGGAGGCGGTGCCGGACGACCTGGCCCGCGAGGCCGCCAGCTTCCTGCGCCACCTCCGCATCCCCATCGAGCCCCGCAAACAGTGGCCCGCCGGCGGTCTGCCGATCGCGGGCTTCAAGGGGCGCATCCCCTCCGATCGCCAGGCGGAACCCGGCAAGGCGCTCGGCTTCGGGTCGGATGCCGGCTGGGCGGAGCTGGTGAAACGGGGCAAATACGAAACCGGCCGCTTCGAGGAGGCCCTGGTGGAGGGGTGTGTGCGGCTGCTTCAGCAATGGCGGCCGGCCCCTCCCCCGGAATGGGTCACCTGCATCCCCTCGCGGCGCCATCCCGCCCTGGTGCCCACCTTGGCGGCGGAGCTGGCCGCCGCCCTGGGCTTGCCCTTTGTGCCCGCCCTGGAGAAGGTGCGCGACACCGCCGAGCAGAAGGCCATGCACAACAGCGCTCAGCAGGCCGCCAACCTCGTCGGCAGCCTTGCCATCTCCAGACCCATCCCGCCGGGGCCCTGCCTGCTGGTCGATGACATGGTGGATTCCCGCTGGACGTTCACCGTCGCGGCTTGGCTGTTGCGCGAGCATGGGGCTGGCCCCGTGTTTCCGCTGGCCCTCACCCAGACCGGTCAGAGCGACTGAGCCCCTGCCCCCTTGGCCCCCTGATGAGCGCTCCCTCCGTCAACACCCAGGCTGTGCTGCTGCTCACCTCGCCCCTGCTGCAGGAGGGGAGCAGGGCTGCCAGCCAGGAGCCTGTGCTCTCGACGGCGGAGTACGCCCGGTTGGCGGCCCATCTGCAACAGGAGCGCGTGGAACCGGCGGATCTGATCCATGGATCCAGAGAGACCCTGCTGACCAGGCTGTCGGATTCGTTTGCGGCGGAGCGCCTCAACCGGCTGCTCTCCCGCGGCTTTCAGCTCAGCCAGGCGGTGGAACACTGGGCCAACCGCTCGATCACCGTGATCGGCCGTGCGGATGCCGCCTATCCGCGGCGGTTCAAGCAGCGCCTCAAGCGTGCGGCGCCGCCCCTGCTCTATGCCTGCGGCAACCTGGAGCTGCTGCAGGCTCCCGCCCTGGCCGTGGTGGGCTCGCGCCACACGCCGGAAGCGCTGCTGCGGCAGGCGGAGGCGACGGGTGCCTTGGCCGCCGCCGCCGGAGTGGTGATCGCCTCCGGCGCCGCCAAGGGAGTGGATGAGGCCGCGATGCTGGGCAGCCTCGCCGCCGGAGGCTGCGCCCTTGGCGTGGTGGCCGAGAGCCTCGAAAAGGTGAGTGCGCGCCCCCTCTGGCGAGAGGCGCTGCTGGATGGCCGTTTGCTTCTGCTCTCCAGCGATGCCCCCAATGCCCCCTTCCAGGTGGGGCGTGCGATGGGCCGCAACAAGCTGATCTATGCCTTGGCCGATGCCGCCCTGGTGGTGAGCTGCGCGAAGGGCGAAGGCGGCACCTGGGCGGGCGCCAGCGAACAGCTGCAGAGCCTGCAATGTTGCCCCGTCCATGTGCTGAGCGATCCCGGCGGCGGCCCGGGCCTGGCGGCTCTGGCGGCGATGGGTGCCCGCCCGTGGCCCGAACCCGCCGACGCCGAAGCCCTGCAAGCCCTGCTGCGCGCCACGGAACCCCCGTCTCCTGCCGTGGCGTTGGCGGCATTTGTGGACGAATTGATCTTGAGCTGTCTGCATCAGCCGCTCCGGCTCGAGGAGCTGGCCGAGCGCCTCGAGGTCTCCAAAACCGAGGTGAGGCGCTGGTGCGAGCGGTTGGTGAAGCAGGGCAGGATCCGCAAGCTCGCCAAGCCTGTGCGCTATGGGCGTCACGGATCCGGCAGCAAATGATGCTGCTTTAAACCACCTATCTGCACTTTCAAAGGGTGCAGGAGTTTTGGGGCGTTACGGAGGAGCCACTCGCATCCATGGCGAAGCAATCGAGCAGCGTATACCAGGGCTTCGTTGGATCTTTTATATACCGTTTTCCAGTAGAGTCATAGGCAAAGTTGTAGGCACGCAGCTCCATGACTCTGTCGCGTACATCGATCACAATGCCTTGATAATTCAGCGTGCCATCGGGTGGGTTGCAGACCGCGAGGGAGGAGGCTTCAAGCTTGGGCGGCGGGCCGGAGCCGTGGGATGGAGTCAACGCGGGACACCTGGGACCTGCGCCTGCGCTGCCAACCGTGACATAGTGAACTTTTCTCGTGATCGAACCCACCGTATGGGGAACGCTGATTCGTGTGTAGTAGTGCTGATGGCCACTCAAAACAACCCTAAGCTTTCGGAATAGGTCTGTCGGAGCCCCTCCCGCATCGGCAAACAGCGACTCCAGACAGGACTGCAATACAGAATTGTCACCGTAAACACCAGCGCCGCGCGGTCCCCAATGGGCTACAACCACGATATTGGCGGCTTCCTTGGCGCCAGATCCGTTGAGATCTTCCCGTAACCACTGAGCCTGGGGAACGGCACAAGAGCTCAAGATATTATAATCTAGAAAAATGAAATGAGTATTCCCGTAATTAAGGGAATAGTAGCTCCTGGGGTTGGGATTTTGCTCCCTGGGACTTGTATTGCCGCTATCGGCAAAGAACCGCAGAAAAGATTCTGGCTCTTGAGTGGGATCATTGTTGCCGCGAGCGGGGTAAAAGGGATGACCGGCAAGCATGGCGCTGCCGAGGGAGAAGAAATGATTCCAATTTATAGCGGCCATATCTCCGGTATGGAGAACTGGCCCTCCACCTCGCCCTGTGCTTCCTTGAAGAGCTGCAGTATAGTTGGCCACATCTTTCCAGGCATTGCCTCCCTCACCCTGAATATCCCCTACGACTGAGAAGCTGAATTCTGTGGTCCCACTCACGAGCGGCTCTGTCATAAATGTGCCTCCCGCATGGCGTCCCGTTGTGGGATCAGGGGCCACATCTCCGAGGATGTATTCGTAACGGCTTCCGGCTTTCAGGCCGGAGACAACCACCGTGTGCAGACACGGCTGGGCAGCTCCCGCGGGACAGGAGGAGGTGCCCTCCAGCCAGCGTGGCGACCCGGGCGGTGAGAGCTGTGGCCCGGACACCCGCAGCCAGGTGCTGGCCCCTCGATCGGTTTGCCAGCGTACCACCACCGTTTGTTGTGTAGCGGCGCTAAGCCAGGGACCCTTCGTTATTTTTGCAACCCGAGGGAAAAGCCCCAATCGATAGGATTGGGGTAGGACTGTATAAAACTTTGTATTGATCGGAGAATCTGGACTCCACAGGCGAACGGGCCAAGCCATGGCCAGCTTGAGCGAGCAACTTTCCACACCCGTACAGCTGGTCGCAGTTCGACTGAACTGAGGCGTTTCATACTCTGCGATACAGGTGGAGGGACGCGGTGGGATTGGAATAATTGTCTGAAAGTAGCAACGCACCGAAGAGAGGGGAGCCGCTTGCGCCAGCGACGACCGTTCTTGCAACCGGGGGCCCGTGAAGTGGGCTTCACCAGCAGGGGCCGGGCGACCCCCAATAAGTAATAGCTGAATCGTGCAATAGCAAGCGACTTGGGATGAAATCATCCGCATCGGGTATACCTCCTGGAAGGAAGAGAG
>JBIPMZ010000320.1:0-2908 GCA_044376165.1 Cyanobium sp. | reverse complement strand
TAACCCCGTTCCCACTTATCGGCCTTGGGCTTGCCGGTTTTGGTGTATGTCGTGGGCAGGCGTCGCTTGAACACCACGGTGAACAACTGCTCGCCCATCCCGCCGGCCTGGGCCTGGGCCTTCACCTGGTCGCCGTCGATGATGCGCCCGCAGTCGGGGTAGGGACAGGTGGCGTCCCCGCCCTTCACGGTGGCCTCGCTGTGCTCCTTGGCGGAGGGAACGATCTCAAAGGTGCAGTGCCTGTGGGGATCGCCAGGCCCTGTGCCGCATTGTGGGATCACCTTCACACCTGTGCCATCGGGCGCCAGCTTCCAATTGGGGGATAGCGGCACCTTGCCGGCGCAGTAGGGGCAGTGGATCGTGCGGGCCCAGAGATAGTTGGTGGAGATGCAGTCAGGCTCTGGCTCCGCTGGGTAGTAGCCCGCCAGCCGCTCCTCTCGCCGCTTCACGAACTCATCGGCAAGCCGCTTGTACTCCTCAAGCACAGCGGTGCCGTACTTTGCTGGCCACTCATAGGTGGCTTTCTGCACTAAAACGGCTACAGGATTGATGTCATTGGCAAAAGTTGCGCAGCCCAGTCGTAGCGCTTCAAATGGGATGGATCCGCCTCCCGCTGTGGGATCAAGAACCGCAGGTTTTTCGATGCCTAATTTCTGGAGTTGCTCCAGCAGCCAGAACTCTTCCAGTTCACTCGGCTTGTACGTGAAGGCCCGCTTGTAGGTGTATGCTTCTCCCTCAAAACGTTCCCCCTTGCGCTTTGCTGCATCGATCCGCTTGCGGGACGCCACCGGATCCCCATGGATCCCGAGCATGTGCAGGAAGATTTTCCGATCCACATCCGCCGGCAGAAGCGAAGCCAGCACCGCCGCCCGCGAGGCCACCAGGGGACGCCGGGCCCACCACACGTGGAGGTAGTAAATCGGTGGAAGCGCCGTCATTGAGCGGCGCTCGCGCATGCTCTCCTCGCCCAGCTCGGCGATCGGCAGCCACTCCTCAATCAGACGTTTGGTCATGGGGCAACCTTCGATGGGCTGTGGAAAGGATTCAGCAAAGCCACTCCCGTGGGGAGGAAGTCGGCCGTGTTGCGTGTCACCACGGTGAGGTCATGCAGCAGGGCGATCGCCGCAATTTGCTTGTCGAGCTCGTGCTCGGGATGGGGCACCCGCAACCTTCCCCAGAGCTGGGCGGCCTCCGCATCCAGCACCAACACCCGATCCCCGTAGACCTCCAGCAGCTCAGCCAGCCAATGCTCCAGCGCATCAGCCTGGGCCCCATCGCCTCGGCGCCGGATCAGATCCACGCCACGGCGCAATTCACCGATGGTGATCGACGCCACATACAACGGCTGATCCTGCTCGCTGGCGGCGGCAAAGAAGGCCCGCACCCCCAGGTTGGCCCGCGCACCCTTGCGGGCTTCGCTGATCACATTGGTGTCAATCAAAAACATCGGCGCTGGCCCCTCCTCCCTCGGGCTGACGCGCGAAATCCTCGTCGCGCCCCACATCCGGCATCGAGGCCAGCAGGTCCGCCAGCTTGCGGCGGGGTGGGCTTGAAAGCGCCGCCGTCAGGATGGCACGGTGCTCGGCTTCGGCGCTGCGGCCATGTTCACCGGCCCGCTTCTTCAGGGCTCGCACCACCGCCTCCTCCACGCCCCGCACCAGGAGATCAGCCATCGACTGGATTGAGGTTGCTAGCGATGCTAGCAGTGGGATTGGAATGGCTGTCTCACGCGCTGGCGTTAGGGAGCAGCGGCCACGCCGCCTGCACTCAGCCGGGTGGTTGCGTGGCGTCAGGGCTTGGCGTAGGGCACCAGCACCTCAGCCAGCATCGGGAAATGGCGGCGGTTGAGGGTGGCCAAGGTGGCACCCGCTGCCGCCACGCTAGCGGCGATCAGCGCATCGGCCAGGCCGGTGCCATGGCTCGGGCCGTACTGCCACCGCCACAGGCCCGCCTGCACGGCAGCCTCGCGTTCCAATGGCAGCGCCTCGAAGGCCGCCGCGAACACATCCAGCCGGCGCCGCTCCTCGCCCTCCCGCACCCCCACATACAGCTCCGCCACACTCACCACCGAGAGGGCCAGCGGTTGTACGCAACCCTCCAGAAAGGCCACCGCATCGGCCTGATCGCGCAGGTAATCAATCAGCACGTCGGTATCCACCACCAGCAGGGCTGTGGGATTGGGATCGCCCATCAGGTGCCCGCCAGCGGCTGGCGATCGAGCTCGCGCCGCAGCTCAGGCCAGCTGGGCAGGTCATCGCGATCGGCCCAGAGGCCCCGGGCCTGACGCAGCCTGGCCAGGCGGCCCTCCGGTTGATGGTGCTCCAGAAAGCTGTCGACCGCCTCACGGATCAAGTCGCTCTGGCTGCGGCCAGTGCGCAGGGCCAGGGCCTGCAGTCCCTGCCGCTCCCGTTCCGAAAGGTAGATCTGGGTGCGCTGCATTCCCTGACTCCTGGTGTATGCAGCATACATCAGCTGGCACTCAGCAGCAGCCGCAGCGTCGCCAGCACCCGGCGGGGGTTCTTGCGGTGCATGGCCATTCCCAGCCAGCAGGCGGCATCTTCGCGGGCCATGGCCTCAATGCCGCGGGCGCAGTTCTCGATCGCGGCCACGTTGCGCATGGGGGCCAGCAGCTTGTCCAGCAGGCCCATCGCCAGGGCCAGATCCTCCGAGATCCGCAATCGGCAGCCACTCTTCGATCAGGCATTTGGCGATATCTTTCATGATTAACGTGGCGTGGATTGACTTTGCAGCCTCTTCCTGTCGTCTGCGATCAGCTTTCTTGCTGCCATGAGAACTTCGGTGCGGGCATGCTCCAACAGTTCCAGCAACTCATCAGACCATTCCATTTCGATAAGGAAGGCATCGCGATCTGGATTTTCAAGGTTCCTGATCTTGTCAACAAGCTCAT
>JBIPMZ010000239.1:0-3922 GCA_044376165.1 Cyanobium sp. | reverse complement strand
GGAGCACCGGCACCTGCACGGTGCGGGCATCCCGATAGGTGGCTGTGACCACGCGCTGGCGCGGAGCCAGCTCGAGGGAGCCGACCTTGCCCGCCTCGATCTCCCGCAACAGCTGACTGAAGGAGGGCCTGGCCGTGTCGGGCCCCAGGCTGAAGGGGGTCGACACAGCCGACGGCTTGGCAGGGGGGGATGCAGCCCCGCTGGCTGCGGCGCCCTTCACGCTGGCTCCGTCGGCTGGGGATCCCGGTGGAGGGGCCGCGGATCGGGACGGAAGATTGGCTTGGCCTTGGGTGATGCCGCCCACAACTCTTTGACGATAGGGACAATCGTAGCGATTTGACGAAAGGGCGGCCGACAGCGGAGGATTTTGGTTTGGCCGCACGGGTGAAGGAATGGCTGTTCCAAAGAAGAAAACCTCCAAGGGCAAGCGCAATCAGCGGCACGCCCACTGGAAAGCCAAGGCCGGCGTCGCCGCCGCCAAGGCTCTTTCCATCGGCAAGGCGGTGCTGAGCGGAAGGGCCCAGGGCTTTGTCTACCCGATCGCCGAAGAGTCCCAGTCAGACGAGGCTTGAGGGCCCCGTCCGCGGGTCTTGGCCTCCCTCCTGCGGCGGCCGCCCCGGGGCGGTCAGCGGCCGTCAGCTGCCCACCTTGAACGCTTCGAAGACCACGCTGTAGACCAGGCCCATCCGCAGGTTGTCGGCGATCACCCAGCCGATCGAGGGCTCCTCCCCCACCAGTCGGCTGCGCAGTCGCACCATCCCCTCGATCAGCACCACCAACCCCAGCACCACCAGCGGCCGCCCCACCGGCACCTGCAGGAGCACCAGGGTGGTGAGGTTTTGGCCCAGGTAGTAGCCCACCAGGAGGGCCAGGATCGAGAAGCTGGCCCCCCGCCAGCTGCGGCGCAGCAGGGCCAGCATCCGGTTGCCCAGGCGATGGAGAACCCCCTGCAGACGGGTGCGCTGTGCCGGAAGTCGGGTCATGGCGGCAGGAGCGATTGCAGATAGGCGAGCGTCACGGTGGGTCCGGGGCATGCCGGACCGCGCCGCACAGTGACAGGGCCGTCTTCCTTCGCCAGCCCATCGACGACCGCGCGGGCCCCTGCGTAACTCTCCAAGCCCTCCACCCGAGACAGACAGCTCAGGGTGATCAGGCAAGAAAGCCCCGCCCCCCGGGCAGCGGCCAGTCCGTGGCGGGAATCCTCCAGCACCAGCACGCCTCCCGAGGGGGAGGCCAGGCGCTCCAGGGCAAGGCGGTAGGCCTCGGGATCCGGCTTCTTCGCCCTCACGTCCTCCCCGCACACCCGGAAGGCAAAGGCCTGCGCCAGGGGCTGGAGCAGGCCATCGAGCAGATCCTGCACGGCCGCGCGCCCGCTGGTGGTGACGATCGCCTGGGTGAGACCGGCGGCGGCGGCCTCGCGGATCAGGGCGGCCACCCCGGGGCGCAGGGGCACCGCACCGTCCCGCACCCGGGCGCGGTAGTGGGCCTGCTTGCGTCGCACGAGGCGATCGAGGAGGAGGGGGTCGAGGGGCTGGCCGATTTGCTCGAGGCCCCAGGCCGCGATCCGTTCCCGACCCCCGCTCACCGCCAGCAGGCGGAGGTAGGTGGGCTCGTCCCAGTGCCAGGGCAGAGCGAGGTCGGCGAAGGCGGCATTGAAGGCCGGGCGGTGGCCGTCCAGCTCGGTTTCCGCGAGCGTGCCATCCACGTCCCAGAGCAGTGCAGCCAGCCGATCGCCCATGGCGGAAGCCCGTCTGGGGGAAGGTTACGGGGGATGACCGGGTCCCTCGGGGGCCGCACAATGCGGAGAGTCCCCCCTGCGGCCCGTGCTCCTCGACTCCGACGGCCCCCGCTGGCGCCTGCCGCCCCCCCTGCCGCCCGAGGAACGCGGGGAGGCGACCGCCCTGGGGCTGCCCGGGGAGCTCGTCGCCCTGCTGCGCCGCCGCGGCCACGGGGACGGGGAGGCGATCCGCTCCCTGCTCGACCCCCCCGCCGCGCCCGACCCGCACCAGCACTTCCCCGACCTGGAGAAGGCCGTCGACCGGTTGGTGGACGCCTGTCGCGACGGCGAGGCGGTGGCGATCTGCGGCGACTACGACGCGGACGGCATGACCAGCACGGCCCTGCTGAGCGGAGTGCTGCAGCGGTTGGGCGCCCGCCCGCGGCCGGCGATTCCCAGCCGGCAGGGGGACGGCTACGGCCTGAACCGGGGCATGGTGGAGGCGTTGGCCCAGGAGGGGATCCGGCTGCTGATCACCGTGGACAACGGCGTGGCGGCCCGGGAGGCGTTGGAGAGGGCGGCTGCCCTCGGGTTGGCCGTGATCCTCACCGACCACCACACCCTGCCGGAAACCTTGCCGCCCCAGCTGGCCCTGCTCCACCCGGCCCTCACCCCCGAGGGCTCCCCCTTCCGGGGGCTGGCGGGGGTGGGCCTGGCCTATGTCCTGGCCCGCAGTCTCTGCCTGCGGCTGCAGCGCCGGGACGGCCTGGCCATTGCCCTCGACCTCTTCTGCATCGGCACCATCGCCGACATGGCCCCCCTGCAGGGGGTGAACCGCCGCTGGTTGATGGACGGACTGCCCCGGCTGGCGGAAAGCCAGCTGGAGGGCCTGCGGGCGCTGCAGCAGCTGGCGGGGGTGGAGGATCAACCCCTGGATGCCGAATCCGTTGGGTTTCGCCTCGCACCCCGCATCAATGCGGTGGGGCGCCTCGGCGATCCCCTGATGGTGGTGGAGCTCCTCACCAGCGAGGACCCCGTACGGAGCTTGCAGCTTGCGCGGGAGTGCGAAACCCTCAACCGCCAGCGCAGGGAATTGTGCGACGCGATCGAGGCCGAGGCCCTGGCCCTGCTCGAGGCGGACGGTCCGAGGCGCCCCGCCTTCCTGCTGCTCGCCCAGAGCCACTGGCATCACGGCGTGATCGGCATCGTTGCGGCGCGCCTGGTGGATCGTTTCTCCCTGCCGGCGGCCCTGCTGGCCGGGGAGGGGGACGGACGGCTGCGGGCCTCGGTGCGGGCTCCCCGCGGCTTCGCGGTCGACCAGGCGCTGCAAGCCTGCGCCGATCTGTTGGAACGCCACGGGGGGCATCCAGCCGCCGGCGGCTTCACCGTCCGGGCGGAGAACGTGGGTCGGCTTCAGGAGCGCCTGGAGGCGATGGCCTGCGCCTGGCTCGGGGAGCGGGGGGGCGGCGCCGTGGTGGAGCCGGAGGTGCTGCTGCCGCTCTCCCGCGTCGACCGCGCGTTTTGGCAGCAATTGCAGCGGCTCGAGCCGTTCGGGGTCGGCCATCCGGCACCGGTGTTCTGGAGCAGCGGCTGTCGACTGGTGAGCTGCCGACGGCTGCGGGGGGATCACCTGCTGATGGAGCTGGAGCAGGACGGGGCGCTGCGGCGGGCGATGGCCTGGCGCTGGCAGGGCCCGGAGCCCGGGCAGTCGGCCCTTGTGGATGCGGCCTGGCGCCTGAAGCTGAACCGCTGGCAGGGGGAGGAGCGCCTGCAATTGGAGGTGGTGGCCCTCCGGTGCCGAGGGGGGGATGCGGTGGTGCTGCAGCACCGCCGCCGCAGCTACCTCTGCCGACGGCAGGGGGAGGACCTGCTGATCCGCAACGCCGCCGGGGAGGAGCTGAAGGTGGCGTTGGCCAGCCTGCTCACGCCGGAGGGCAGCCCTCCAGCGAGCGGCGAAGACCACCGCCACGCCTACGTGCAGGGCCTGGCCCGGGAGGCGGCCCAGGCCCTGGGCCTGCGCTCCTGAGCGGCGCGGAGGGGTGGGGTTGCGGGCGGAGAGGGCTTCTTGGTTGGCGTGAGGGCCGTGAGCCGATTCAGAGGGCGCCGCGGCGGTAGAAGAGGATGAAGATGACCGCCGGACCCGCCAGGGTGATCAGGGCCAGGGCTCCGAAGTTGGCAATCAGGTGAAAATCGATGCCCATGGTG
>JBIPMZ010000238.1:0-3923 GCA_044376165.1 Cyanobium sp. | reverse complement strand
GCAACCCTTTCTCTCAGCAATAATTTATATGATCTAGAGGAAGAAAAACTTCGCTTAGAAAGAGAAAAACTCAGTTTGCAACAGCAGTTAGAACGTGATAAGCTGAGCTTAGAGAAGCAAAAAACATCTGTAGAAACAAAATGGAAATTTATAACTGCAATTGGAGCAATTATGGGCAGTCTATTATCGTTTGGAGCTGCTTATCTTGTCGGCTCTGCCAAACCAACAAATCCTGTTTCCGCTATTCCTACAGTTCAGGCCCACGCAGAAAGATTGTCAAATCCTACAATTCAGACCTACGTAGCAAGGATGTCAAACACCGAAGATAAATGCCTAGAAGCCTTAATGGAAAGACTAGAAAGGCATAGGTATAAAAATATTACTCTTGTTAGAATGGGAATATATGCTACAAAGGCAAGCTATAATGTATTTATTGGGTGCAACTCGGATGTAAATGCTGTAATTCTTGTGGTGAGTGGACCCGAAAGCTCTAATGCAAAAAAGATCAGAGAGGAAATCAAATTATTTCTACCTTAAAACATCCCATGCTGACATTGGTTAGTCTACAGTTGCTAAAAGCAGTTTGTCAATTTTGATAGACGTGGCTCTGTTTTGGGTGGAGAGCTTGCCAGTTCTAAGTGCACTACCCGTGGACAAGGATCCTAGACTGTGCCGGCTATCGGCAGATCTCAAACCTATACAGGAAGGCACAAAATCCATGCGGGGAGGCCCAAGTCCTTGGGTCAAAGCCGTTTGAACAAACGCTCGCCGAATTACAGCGCTCCCTTCACATCTCTTTGCAAACGGCCTCTATGTAGTGTAATCCGCATTAATACGCACATACTGATCCGAGAGATCGCAGCCCCAGGCCCGGCCCTCCCCCGGGCCGTCCCCCGCCTCCAGCCGGATCACCACCGTGTCGTCCTGCAGGTAAGCGCCCGCAGCCCGCGCCCGCAGGTAGGCGGAGGCGGCGGCGCGGTCGAAGGGCAGGGGTTGGCCGGCGGCCATCAGCTGGTGCTCCCCCAGCCAGAGCGCCACCGCGTCGGGGTCGAAGGGCACGCCGGAGCGGCCGGCGGCGGCCACGATCCGGCCCCAGTTGGGGTCGCGGCCGTGGATGGCGCATTTCACCAGCGAAGAGCTGCCCACCGTGCGGGCGATGGCGCGGGCGCCGGCGTCGTCGGCGGTGCCGCTCACCTTCACCTCGATCAGACAGGTAGCCCCCTCGCCGTCACGGGCGATGGCCTTGGCCAGGTGCTGCGCCACCGCCGTCACCCCGGCCTCCAGCAGCGGCCAGTGCTCCGCCTCCAGCGGCTCCCCGGCCGCAAAGGCCAGGAAGCTGTCGTTGGTGCTGGTGTCGCCGTCCACGCTGATCGCATTGAAGGAGCGATCCACCACCCGCTTCACCATCGCCTGCCAGTCCGCAGGCGGCAGGCTCGCGTCGCAACTCAGGTAGCCCAGCATCGTGGCCATGTCCGGATGGATCATCCCCGAACCCTTGGCCATCCCGCCAATGCGCACCCGGCGGCCCCCCAACTCCGCCTCCACCGCGATCTGTTTCTCCACCAGATCAGTGGTGAGGATCGCCTGCGCCGCCGCCTCCCCCCCGCTCTCGCTCAGGGCCGCCACCAGGGGATCGAGGCCCGCCAGCAAGATGTCCATCGGGATCGGCACCCCGATCACCCCGGTGGAGCAGAGCAGCAGCTCCCCCTCCGCCAGGGCCAGGCGCGACGCCAGGGCCGCGGTGGCCGCCAGGCTGTCGGCCAGGCCCCGCTCGCCGGTGCAGGCATTGGCCTGGCCGGAGTTGGTGAGCACCGCCCGCGCGTGGCCGTCGCTGCGGCGCAGGCGCTCGGCGCAGAGGTCGATGCAGGCGGCCCGCACCCGGGAGGTGGTGAAGCAGCCGGCGCAGACGGCACCCTCCGGCGCCAGCAGAAGCGAAAGGTCGGGCCGGCCGGAGGCCTTCAGGCCCGCGGTGATGCCCGCCGCCTGGAAGCCGCGGGGGGCGGTGACGCCGCCGGGGATGGGGTGCCAGGGATGGGTCACGCCGCCACAAGAGCTGCCCCCATCCTCACCCCGCGCCGCTGCCGCCCAAACTGGAACCCTCGCCGCCCCGCACCGCCCATGGCCACTCCGCCCATGGCCGCCCCACCGGCTTCCCCGCCCGATCCCCCGGCGGCGGCTGGCTTGGACGCCGAGGCGCTCACCACCTGCCAGCGGCTCGCCGGCTACGACTTCCCCTGGGACCTCACCCGCGCCCTGGAGCTCGCCCTGCTCAAAACCTTCTGCGTGCCCTCGATCTCCGGCCTGCTGCAACGCACCGGAGAATTCGAGCAGCGGCCGCGCAAGCGCTACGACGACACCGGCCTGATGGTGGCCGAGATGCTGCGCCACGGACCGGACAGCGCCGTGGGGGCGGCGGTGATCGGGCGGATGAATCGCATCCACGGCAGCTACGCCATCCGCAACGACGACTTCCTCTACGTGCTCTCCACCTTTGTGCTCGAGCCGATCCGCTGGCTGGAGCGCTACGGCTGGCGGCCGCTGCGGGAGGGGGAACAGCAGGCCCTGTTTCGCTTCTGGCGCCATGTGGGCCGCCGCATGAACCTCTCGGAGCTGCCCGAAACCCTGGCGGAGCTGCAGGCGCTGAATGTGCGGGTGGAAACGGAGGTGTTCCGCCCGGCCGCCAGCAATCGGCGCATCGCCGAAGCCACCCTCGCCATGCTCCTGGCCGACTGGCCGGAACCGCTGCGGCCGTCCCTGGTGGCCGGCCTGCGGGGTCTGCTGGAGCCGGAGGTGTCCCGCGCGTTGCACTGGCCCGCGGCACCCCCTTGGCGGCGGGCGCTGCTGCGCTGGGCCCTGCGCACCCGCAGCGGGGCCGCCAACCTCTCCCAGCGCCTGCGCCCCCCCCGCCGCAGCCGCTTCTTCTCCGAGCACCCCACCCCCAGCTACGGGAGGTCCTTTCAGCTGGAGCAGCTGGGGCCCCCGGCGATGCTGGAGCGCCTGGCCCGGCCCCGCTGGCGTGGTGCCCAGCGGCGCATCGGCCTCACCGGCGGCATCGCCAGCGGCAAAAGCACGGTGGGCGCCTGGCTGGCCGCAAGGGGCTGGCCGGTGCTCGACGCCGATCGCTACGCCCGCGAGGCCCTCGCCCCCGCTCGCCCCGCCACCCTCGCGGTGTTGGCGCGCTACGGGGCGGCCGTGCAGGGGGAGGCGGAGGACAGCCTGGATCGGGCCGCCCTGGGGCGGATCGTGTTTGCCGAGGAGTCGGAGCGGCGCTGGCTGGAGGCCCTGGTGCATCCGCTGGTGCGGGAGCGGATGGAGCGGGAGCTGGAGGCGCTCGCGGAAGCGCCGGTGGTGGTGCTGATGATCCCGCTGCTGTTTGAAGCGGGGCTGGAGGGGCTGTGCAGTGAGGTGTGGCTGGTGGACTGCGGGGAGGCGGAGCAGCGGCAGCGGTTGAGGGCCCGCGATGGGCTGGGGGAGGCGGAGGCCGAAGGGCGGATGGCCGCCCAGTGGCCGCTGGCGCGCAAGCGGCCACTGGCGGATGTGGTGCTCAACAATCGGGGCACCCTTGAGGAGCTGCGGGCCCAGCTGCCGCCGACGGGCTGAGGCGACCCCAACCCCGGCAGCGCGAAAGGTTGCCGAAAGTTTCGTCAAGGCTCTGCCCCAGACGGGAGAAAACCTCGCGATGGGGCCTACATTACAGGAATGGGATATCGGCATGAAGCCTGTGCCCGCGGCGGCTGCCACCGCCCTCTTCCCCCGGGTTCCCTCCCCTCCCCCTCCCCCTTGCCCCTGCCAGCCCGACCATGAGCCCCGTCACCAGCTACTCCCCCTACCGCGAGCAACCCGTCGGCAGCAGCGGTTCCGGCCTCGATCAGACGCTGGGGTGGATCGCCCGGGATCCCGGCCTGGCCGGCGCCAACGAAGCC
>JBIPMZ010000030.1:0-14119 GCA_044376165.1 Cyanobium sp. | reverse complement strand
CGGCCGATATCCGCCCCGTGGTTGCGGTAGTGAAAAATGCTGATGTTCCAGTTCGGATGCAAGGTGCTGACAAAGGCCATCAGCGCCCCGGGCCGCTCGGGGAACGCAAAGCGGTAGAGAAGCTCCTGCCCTTGCGCCAAGGCCGCTCCGGCACTGGCGGGGAGTCGTCCCCCCACCATGTGGCAGAGGTGAAGCTTCGCCAGCTCGTTGTCGGTGAGGTTGTGGCAGGGCAGCCCTGCGGCCTCCAGGGCCCCCATCAGCCGCTCGGTGTCGTGGTGGTCGCTGATCTGCACCCCCACAAAGATTTGGGCGAAGTGAGGGTCGGCGAGGCGGTAGCTGAACTCCGTGAGGCTCCGCTGCTCCAGCACCCGGCAGAACTCCCGCAGGCTGCCGGGTCGCTCCGGAATTTCCACCGCCAACAGGGCCTCCCGCTCCTCCCCCAGCTCCGCCCGCTCCGCGACGAACAGCAGGCGATCAAAGTTCATGTTGGCCCCGCAGGCCACCGCCACCAGGGTTTGGCCCTTCAGCGCGCGGCTCTGCACATCCTTTTTCATCCCCGCCACCGCCAGGGCGCCGGCGGGTTCGAGGATCGAGCGGGTCTCCTCGAAGACGTCCTTGATGGCGGCGCAGATCTCGTCGGTGCTGACCGTGACCATCCCGTCCACGTAGCGGCGGGCCAGATCGAAGGTGTGCTCCCCCACCTGCCGCACCGCCACGCCATCGGCAAACAATCCCACCTGCTCCAGGCGCACCCGTTCCCCGGCCGCCAGGGAACGGGTCATGGCGTCGGCATCCACGGGTTCGACGCCAATCACCTGCACCCGGGGCCAGAGGCTCTTGACGTAGGCGGCGATCCCGGCGATCAGCCCGCCGCCCCCCACCGCCACATAGATCCCATCCGGCGGGTGCGAGCACTGGCGCAGGATCTCCAGGCCGATGGTCCCCTGGCCGGCAATCACCTCGGGATCGTCGAAGGGATGGATGAAGGTGAGGCCGCGGACGGCCTCAAGCCGCCGGGCTTCGGCGTAGGCCTCGTCGTAGGTGTCGCCGTGCAGCACCACCTCCGCCCCCCGGGCGACCACCGACCGCACCTTCATCTCCGGCGTGGTGACGGGCATGACGATCACGGCGCTGCACCTCAGCTTCTGGCCGGCGAGCGCGACCCCCTGGGCGTGGTTGCCGGCGCTCGCGGCGATCACCCCCCGCCCCAGCTCCGCGGGGCCGAGGGAAACCATTTTGTTGTAGGCCCCGCGGAGCTTGAAGCTGAACACCGGTTGCAGGTCCTCGCGCTTGAGCAGCACCCGGTTGCCCAAGCGCTCCGAGAGGAGGGGGGCCGGATCCAGGGGGGATTCGATCGCCACGTCGTAGACGCGCGCCCGCAGGATGCGTTGCAGGTAGGGGCTGGCCAGGGGCATGCCCTCGGGGCCGTAGGGATTGGCGATGCCTTCGTTCATGGAATCCAGTCTGGCAAGCAGGCGGGGGGCCGCCGCAGAGGTGCCGGAGCCGAAGGGTCGAGGGAAGGGCCAGAGCGGAACGGTGCCCTCTGCCGCCGACCGCAAGAACGGAACCCGTAGATTGCCCACGTCCAGATCGGTACGGTCATGCACCTCAGCGAGCTGAGTCACCCCAATCAGCTCCACGGTCTGAGCACCGCGGAACTCGAGTCGATCGCCCGCCAGATCCGCGAGAAGCACCTCGAGGTGGTCTCCACCAGCGGCGGGCACCTCGGCCCCGGCCTGGGGGTGGTGGAGCTCACCCTCGCCCTTTACCAAACCCTCGACCTCGATCGCGACAAGGTCGTTTGGGACGTCGGTCACCAGGCCTACCCCCACAAGCTCGTCACCGGCCGCTACGCCCGCTTCCACACCCTCCGCCAGAAGGACGGGGTGGCGGGGTATCTGAAGCGCAGCGAGAGCCGCTTCGACCATTTCGGCGCCGGCCATGCCTCCACCAGCATCTCCGCCGCCCTGGGGATGGCCCTCGCCCGCGATGCCCGCGGCGAGGATTTCCGCTGCGTCGCGGTGATCGGCGACGGAGCCCTCACCGGCGGCATGGCCCTGGAGGCGATCAACCACGCCGGCCACCTGCCCCGCACCAACCTGCTCGTGGTGCTCAACGACAACGACATGTCGATCAGCCCCCCGGTGGGCGCCCTCTCCACCCACCTCAACCGCATGCGGCTGAGCAAGCCGGTGCAATTCCTTCAGGACAACGCCGAGGAGGCGATCCGCCATCTGCCCTTCCTGCACGGGGAGCTGCCCGCCGAGCTCAAAACCCTCAAAGAGAGCATGAAGCGCCTGGCGGTGCCGAAGCTGGGGGCTGTGTTCGAAGAGCTGGGCTTCACCTACATGGGGCCGATCGACGGCCACGACATCCCCGCGATGGTGCGCACCTTTGAGGCCGCCCACCGCACCGAGGGCCCCGTACTGGTCCACGTGGCCACCACCAAGGGCAAGGGCTACCCCTACGCGGAGGCCGACCAGGTGGGCTACCACGCCCAGTCGGCCTTCGACCTGGCCACCGGCAAGGCCTACCCCTCCAGCAAGCCCAAGCCCCCCAGCTGGAGCAAGGTGTTCGGCCAAACCCTCGTCACCCTCTGCCAGCAAGACCCCCGGGTCGTGGGCATCACCGCGGCGATGGCCACCGGCACCGGCCTGGATCTGCTGGAGAAAGCCCTGCCGCAGCAATACTTCGATGTCGGCATCGCGGAGCAGCACGCCGTCACCATGGCCGCCGGCATGGCCTGCGAGGGCCTGCGACCGGTGGTGGCGATCTACAGCACCTTTCTGCAGCGGGCCTACGACCAACTCATTCACGATGTGGGCATCCAAAAGCTGCCGGTCACCTTCGTCCTCGATCGGGCGGGCCTCGTCGGCGCTGACGGCCCCACCCACCAGGGTCAGTACGACATCAGCTACCTGCGGGCGGTGCCCAACTTCACCGTGATGGCCCCGAAGGACGAGGCGGAGTTGCAGCGCATGCTCGTCACCTCGATTCAGCACGACGGACCCTGTGCCCTGCGCTTTCCCCGCGGCGAGGGGGAGGGGGTGCCGTTGATGGAGGAGGGGTGGCAGCCGCTGGAGATCGGCAAAGGGGAGCTGCTCACCGATGGCGATGACCTCCTGATGGTCGCCTACGGCTCGATGGTGGTCCCCGCCTTGGCCACCGCAGGCCTGCTGCAGGAGCAGGGGGTGCGGGCCGCCGTGATCAACGCCCGCTTCCTCCGCCCCCTCGATGAGGCCTTGATCCTGCCGATGGCCCGTCGCATCGGTCGGGTGGTGACCCTGGAGGAGGGGGCGTTGGCCGGTGGCTTCGGGGCCGCGGTGGTGGAATCCCTCAACGACCACGACGTCTTGGTGCCGGTGCTGCGTCTGGGCATCCCCGACCTGCTGGTCGACCACGCCAGCCCTGAGCAGAGCAAGGTGAGCCTGGGCCTCACTCCCCCCCAGATGGCGGATCGCATCCTCGCGCGCTTCCCGGTGCTTTCCGCCAGCGCCAGTCGCGCCGCGCTACCGGTCTGATTCCCCTGGGCGACTGTCAGGTGCTGGTGGTGGGAGCGGGTCCGGCGGGCGGGGAGCTGGCCCGCCGGCTCGCCCAGCACGGCGCCGGGGTGTTGTTGGTGGATCGGCTGCCCGACCTGCGGCGCTCCGCCTTCAGCAGCGCCGCCGTTCCGCTGGACACGGTGGCCCGCTTCGGGCTCCCCGCCGCCGTGGTGGCCAGTCGCTGGCGGGGCTGGCGACTGATCGGACCGGGGGATCGCCGGCGGGACTGGCAGAGCCCCAGGCCCCTGGGTGCGGTGCTCGATTTCGGTTCCCTGCGCCACTGGCTGGCCGAGGAGTGCCACCGCTGGGGCGGTGCGGTGCAGCTGGGGCGCACCGCCCTCGATTGCCGTCCGGAGGGGGAGCGGATGGTTACGCGGCTGCGCCTGGCCGGCGGGGGGGAGGAAGTGGTGCGCAGCGACTGGGTGATCGATGCCACCGGTGAGCGCCGCGCCCTGCTCGGGGAAGGGGAGGAAGCCCCGGGTACGGGGGGTGTCGATCCGTTGCTCACGGGCGTCGGGGTGGAGTGGCTCCTGGAGGTGCCAGAAGCCACCTGGCACCGCTGGCACGACCGACTGAGCTTCTGCCTGGGGAGCGACTGGCTCCCCCAGGGCTACGGCTGGGTGTTTCCGATGCAGCCCGGCGTGCTCAAGATCGGCATCTGCCGCTACTGCGACCCTCGGCAGCCCCAGCCGCCCCTTGCTCCCCTGCTGGAGCGGCTGCTGGAGCGCCTGTTGGAGCCCAAGGAACGGGCGCAGTTCAGGGTGCTCGATCGCCACGGGGGACGGGTGCGCAGCCGCATCCACCGTCGTGAACCCCACTGTCGCGGGCGACTGGTGGGCCTCGGCGATGTGGTCAGCACCGCGAACCTCCTCGGCGGCGAGGGAATTCGCCACGCCCTCACCAGCAGCGCCGTGCTGACCCCGCTGCTGCTGGAGGCTTTGCGTACCCCTTGCGGGGAGGGGAGCCCCTCCGGGGAGGGGAGCCGGGAGGATCCGCTGCGCCGGTACCCCCGGCGCCTGCGGCGCTCCCTCGGTTGGCGATGGGCGCTGAGCGGGCGAATAGCGCGCCGCACCTGGCTGGGGCTGCGGGATGCGAGGGGGGACCGGAGGCTGCTGAGGGTCCTCGAATCCCTGGAAAGCTGCAGGGCAGAGGATCTCTCCGCCCTGCTGTTTGACTACCGCTTTGAGCGCTACGGCCTGCGCGCCCTCCCCTACTTTCTGGGCCTGCGCTGAGGCCTGCGCTTCCAGCGGGGGATGGGGGAGGGTTCAGAGAACGCCGCGGGAGGCCAGGCCCTGGATGGCCCCCAATCCGAGGATGTGGCCCAGGCTGAGGGTGCCGAGCATGGCGCCGTGGCTGAGCCCCCCGAAGAAGGCGGGGCTGGGAAGCTTCAGGCCCACGTCGGGCTTTTGGATCGTGGCCTTGCCGATGATGATGGCGATGACGTTGGCGATGATCATCACCAGCGCCACCTTTGGTGACCAGGTGATGGTGGCCGGGGCGAGGGCCAGGATGGGGGTGAAGAGCGGAGCGATCATGGCGCGAATGCCGGAGGCCCCATCTTCCGGGGCCCGACCGCCACCGCCCAGGCGCCGTAAGACTTGTTCACTTGTTGGCTTCGGCCAGGATCGCGCTGCGCAGCTCCCCCACCACCCCTTCGCGTTTCAGGGCGCTGATCGCCAAATCGATCCGCTCCGCGGTGGGCGGGGGGAGGGAAGGGGCGTAGACAAAGGCCTGGGACTCCGGCCGAATCCCCTGCAGCGCCAGGCGCGTGCGGCCGGACTGGGCCCCCTGGGACTGCAGCCAAATGAGTTGCAGGTTGTCGGCCAGCATCGCGTCCACCCGGTCGCGACGGAGCAGGGGGAGGCCATCGGCCACCTGGCGAATCCGCACCGGCCGCGCTGGCGGACCGTCCCCGCGGCCGTTGAGTTCCCGCAACAGCGCTTCGCTGGCCGATCCGATTCGCACGGCCACCCGCCGGCCGCGCAGGTCGTCGGGGCTCTCCATCTGGCCCGTCAGACGACCCTGGGTCTCGTTCACCACGGTCACCGTGAGATAACCCACCAGCAGCGACGCGGCGACGATGCGCACCAGGTAGGCCGCCAGCACCACCAGGTTTCCCCGCGTGGTGTGGACGACCACATTCCCGCCCGGTCCGGTGGCGAGCACCTGAAACAGCTTGCTGGCGCTGCGCCTCACCCCCAGGCTGCGGGTCTGCTCCTGCTCTCCGTAACCCTCCACCCGCCAGGCCACCCAGGTGAGCAGGGCGTTGGCGGCCAGGAACCCGCCGAGGAGCTGAAGCAGGGTGGGTCCGAACAGGGAACCGAGAAAGGCCCGCCCCAGATCCAGCCGTGAATTGGCCACCATCACCGCCAGGCCGTCCTCCTGAAACGGCAGGCTGAAGCGCAACCGAACCAGCCGCTCCGGCGAGACGTTCAGGCAGCCGATCCCCACGTCGATCCGATCCGCCGCCGCCGCCTCCAGCAGCGCACCGGTGCTGGGCATCGGCAGGAGCACAAACGCCAGCTGCTCCCGACTGGCCACCCGGTTCCACAAATCCACCGCCAGCCCCTTCCAGGCCGCCCCGCGGCGCCAGGCGCAGGGCTGGGACCCATCCACCACCCCCACCCGCAGCACCTCCCCGGCAGGCGTGATCAGCACCGCTTGCGCCGCCGGTTGGGCCAGGGCCAGGGCCCCGCTGGCCAGCAGGGCAGCCAGGAGGGGATGGGGGCGGCTCACCCGCGGCGCTCCCGGCCCACGAACCCCAGCACCACCAGCAGGTTGCTGAGGGTGAGGAAGGCCTCCGCCCCGCCGTGCAGCGGATCGACATCGGCCAGCAGACGGTGGTAGGTGAGCTCCGCGACGATGGCGGCGGCGATGGTGACCGCCACGAACACCAGGGTGAGCTGGAAGCCCCGCAGGGCGAGGCGGGGGAAACTGGAGACCTGACCAGCCCACCACAGAAAGGCCAGGTAGGGAAGCAACGAGAGCACAAACAAGGGTGTGGCGTCGACGCTGGCCAGGCGTTCGAGCAACGCCAGAAACGGCTCGCCGGCGGGACCGCTCATGAGGGTGTGCCGCCACCGAGACGGCCGGCGCGCTGCAACCGCAGCAGATTCCAGGCCGCTGCCGCCAGGGCCGCGTTGCCGAGGGCGGTGAGGCCAGCCTGGAGCACCACCAGGCCTTTCAGGGCGAGGCTGTTGTCGAACAGGTGCCAGGTGCAGGCGGCCATGGCACTCACCAGGGCGGGGAGCATCGCCAGCGCCAGCCAGCGCCAGCCCTCCTCCCGACGGATCGCACCCCAGGCCTGGATCGCCAGGATGGCCACGATCCACTCCAGCACCGAGGTGATGTGGATCCACCAGGTCCCGAGGGAGAGGGCGTGCATCGCAGGTTGGAGGTGGGCCCGTAATGTACGAGGAGCGGTCTGGTCGGCGGCAACGGTGACCTCCCCTTCCCCCTCCGCCCCGCTCCGCCCCAAGCGTCACAGGCCCCTGCTCTGCGGGTACTACGGCGAGCACAACCTCGGCGACGACGCCCTCCTGGCGGTGCTGCTCGACCAGCTGCCCGCCGGGGTTGAACCCCGGGTCACCGCCCACGACCAGCCGTTGGTGCGCCGCCTTTTCCGGGTGGCGACGGTGGATCGCCGCCGTCTGGTGGAGGTGCTGGCCGCCCTCGCCCGCTGCGATGCGTTGGTGCTCGGCGGCGGCAGCCTGCTGCAGGATGCCACCAGCTTCCGCAGCCTGCTCTACTACGCCCTGCTGATGGGGTGCGCACGGGCCTGCGGCCGGCCGGTGCTGCTCTGGGGCCAGGGGCTCGGCCCGCTGCGGCGGCGGCGCAGCCGCCTCCTGGTGCGCGCCCTGCTGCCCTTGGTGAGCGCCGCCAGCTGGCGAGATCCGGCCTCCGCCCGGCTGGCCGCCCGCCTTGGGGGGGCCGGGCGCCTCGGCAGCGATCCCGTCTGGGCGGTTCCAGCGGTTCCCTGGGGGGGGAAGGGCGGACCGATCGTTCTTTGCTGGCGTCCCCTCCCTCGCTTTCAGCCGCCTCGCTGGAGGCCCTACCTCACGGCCCTGGAGCAGGTGCTGCAGCGGAGCGACCGCCCGGTGATCTGGCTGGCCTTCCACGCCGATCAGGATTCAGGTCTGCTGGACCAGCTGGAGAGGGACGGCTTGCTCTCCCCTGCCCTGCGGCAACGCAGCCGCGCCCTGGGGCCGGCCGATCCGAGCGAGGCCCTGCGCGGCTTCCAGCAGGCCGGCCTCGTGGTGGCGATGCGGCTTCACGGTCTGATCCTTGCGGCCCTGGCGGGGGCCCCCTGCGCTGCCCTGAGCTACGACCCAAAGGTGGCCGCCGCCGCCGCGGCCATCGGCTGCCCCTGCCAAGACCTGGATCAAGCCCCGCCCTCCGACCTGGCGGATCGCTGGCAGGCCTGCCTGGATCAGCCCCTCGATCCGGAGCGGATCGCGATCCAGCGGCAGCGCACCGAACCCCACCGCCAGCTCCTGGAGGCCTGGCTCGGTTAAGAACCGGTTAAGAAGCGGAGGGGCGAACCGGGGCGCGGGTCAAGCTCGCCTGGTCGAGGCGCGCGCCCCGGCTGTCCCAGGCTTGGATTTCCATGACGTCGTCCTGAACGCTGAGCTCGGCAAAGCTGTAGGTGCTGACCGCCCGGGCCGAGCGCGCGTTGGCCGCCACCGGCCGCAGCCAGGCCCCTCCTCCGCCAACGGTGAGATAGGTGGTGCCGCCGATCACGCGGGTGCGCTCGTAATTGTGTTCATGGCCATTGATGTAAAGCTGCACGCCGTGGCGCTCGAACAGGGGCGTGAGCCGGGCGATCGCCACCGGATCATCGCCGTACATCCCGGCGGAGTAGAGGGGATGGTGACCCACCACCACCTTCCAGGGGGCATCGCTGCCGGCCAGAGCCTTTTTCAGCCAGGGCATCTGATGCTGCCAGCGCGCGTTGGCGTTGGTGTCGATCAGGAAAAACGCCACCGGCCCGCGGCGCAGGCTGTACCAACGGCCCCCCATGCCGAAGGGCGGGTAGCGCACCTGTGGATCGCCGTTGCCGGTGCGGATGTCGTGGTTGCCGAGAACGGCGTGGAAGGGCACACCGGCGCGCAGCAGCTCGCGGTAAGGCTGCGTAAACGTGCGCTCCACATCCGCCAGGTTGCCGTCGGGGTAGATGTTGTCGCCACCGAGCACCACGAGATCCACCGGCTGGAGGCGATGCCGTTCCGCCATCCGCTCCCCCACCGCCCGCTGGTTGGCGTTGCCGCTGCCGGTGTCGGCCACGGCCAGAAAGCGCAGGGTGCCGGGCTTGCCGTTTGCCCAGGCGGGAGAGGGCGCCAGGGGGATGGCCGGCAGCAAGGGGGCGGCGCCAAGCCCCCCGAGAAGGCGCAGCAGGCTACGCCGGGAGAGGCGGGCAGAGCTCACAACACACCCGTCGGGACGTTTGTTGCGGGCCGCTGCTGCTGATCCTGCAGGGCCTGGAGCACCTCGCGGCTGTGGCCTGAGGGGCGGACGGCGGTCCAGATCTGCCGCAGCCTCCCCTCGGGGTCGATCAGGAAGGTGTGGCGCTGGGAGAAAGGGGCGATCCAGGAGCCGTACTCCCGGCTCACCCGCCCGTCCGGGTCGGAGAGCAGGGGAAAGGCCAGGCCTTCGCTGCCGCAGAAAGAGGTATGGCTCTCGCCATCATCGGCGCTGATCCCGGCTACGGCGGCGCCCCGGCTCTGGAAAGCCGCCAGATCGCGCTGGAAACCACGAGCCTCCAACGTACAGCCGCTGGTGAAGTCGCGGGGGTAGAAATACAGAACAAGCCATTGGCCCCGGAAATCCCGCAGCGAAAGTTGCCGGCTGGCCAGCTTGCCCCTGGGCCCCTCGGGAACCACGGCGGGAAGGAGGAAGTCTGGAGCCGGCTGGTCGAGGGGGGGGAGGGTGCCCCCAAGGGCCAAGGCAGCGGGGGGACGCCATTGCCAGGCCGCAGGGAGGGCCAGCAGAGCCCGCAGGGTTTGCCGTCTGGAAATCGACCCCGGGAGCATGGCGGAGCTCAGAGGCGGGCGAGGTTGAGACCCATCTCGCCCGCATAGGCGTGGAGGCCTTTTTTCTGGATCGTGCGCAGGGCCTTGGTGGAGACGCGCAGACGCACAAAGCGCTTGCCCTCCGCCCACCACAGCCGGCGATCCTGCAGGTTGACCTGCTGCAGCTTTTTGGTGCGCACATGGGAATGGCTGACGGCCATGCCGTTGTTGGCGCGCTTGCCGCTGAGTTGGCAGACCCGGGACATGAAAAGCAACCGAAAACGAACAAACGGGCCGCAACCCGAAGGGCGATCGTATCAAACGCTGCCCGGCCCGACCCTCCGCCCCCTCACCCCGGACCCTCCAAACGCCCGCCCCCCTCGGCAGCAAACCAGAGCTCATGCCGCCGCTCCCAACCCACCCGCAGATCCTCCGGGCAGGGGGCTTCGGCGGGCAGGAGCATGCGCAGGATTCCCTGCTCACTCTCCAGCCAGAGCAGTTGCTGGGAACCCCACCATTCGCGCCGCTGGGGCCGGGCCACCAGCCCCCCCTCCGCCACCGGCCGCAGATGCTCCGGCCGCAGTCCCAGTTGGCGTCCGTCCCGGGGCGGCAGCAGGTTGAGGGCCGGCCGGCCCAGAAACGTGGCCACGAAGCGGTTGCTCGGCTTCTCGTACAGCTCCCGAGGCGTACCCACCTGCTGCAGGCGACCTCCCTCCAGGATCGCCAGGCGGTCGGCCAGCCCGATCGCCTCCTGCTGATCGTGGGTGACATAGAGCACCGGCGCCTCGCCGCCGCAGAGAAGCTGGCGCAGTTCCGGGCGCAATTCTTCCCGCAGCTGGGCATCGAGGTTGCTCATCGGTTCGTCGAGAAGCATCAGGGCCGGCTGGCGCAACAGGGCCCGCGCCAGGGCAAGCCGCTGGCGCTGGCCACCGGAGAGTTGGGCGGGGCGCCGCTCGCGCAGCTCCCCCAGCTGGAGCAGCGCCAGGACGGCGTCGATCCGCCGCTCCCGCTCCCGCACCGGGACCCCCCGCACGCGGAGGCCCAGGGCCAGGTTGGCGGTCACGCTGAGGTGCGGGTAGAGGGCATAGCTCTGGAACACCATGGCCACCCGTCGGCGGCCCGGCGGCTCCTCGGTGATGTCGCGACCCGCGAGGAGAATCCGGCTGCCCGGCTCCGGCCGGTCCAGGCCCGCCACCAGACGGAGGGTGGTGGTCTTGCCGCAGCCGCTCGGGCCGAGCAGCGCCACGCATTCCCCCGCCCCCACCAGCAGGTCGAGGCCCGAGAGCAGGGAGCGGCCAGCGACGCGGCGCCCCAGGTGGATCAGCTCGAGCCTGCTCATCCCTTCACCGCCCCCCGGGTGAGACCGGCGACGATCGCCCGCTGGAACAGCAAGAGCAAGAGCACCAGCGGCAGGCTGCCGAGCACGGTGGCGGCGGCGAAGGCGCCGTAGGGAATGGTGAACACCGACGAGGCGCCGATGCGAGCGATGGCGGCGGGCAGGGTGAGCAGCTCCTCGCGGCTGATCCAGGTCAGGGCGATCGGATATTCGTTCCAGCTGAACAGGAACACCAAGATGGCGGTGCTGGCGATCGCGGGCCCGAGCAGGGGGAGCAAGACGAAGCGCAGCCGCTGGATGGGCCCGAGTCCCTCGAGCCGGGCGGCATCCTCCAGTTCCGGAGGCAGGTCGGCGAGGGCGGCGCGCAACAGCAGGATGGCCAGCGGCAGCGAGAGGGCGGCATAGGGCACCGCCAGGGCGAGCAGATCGTTGGCCAGCCCGAGGCGACGCGCCCACTCCAGCAGGGCCAGGAAGAGCAGCGCCGTGGGGAAGAGGCTCGCGGCCAACAGCAGGGCGAGGGTGCCCCAACGGGAGGCCCCCCGTTGCTGTTGCAGTCCGTAGGCGCAGGGAAGGGCCAACAGCAGGGTGAGGGCCGTGCCGGCAAGGCCCACCAGGGAGCTGTTGATCAGGTAGCGCCAGAAGGGCGGATCGGCCATGAGCAGCTGCTGGTAGTTCTCCAGCGTCCATCTCGCGGGTCCGGCCAGCCCGGGCATGCCCGGATCGGGAGGGCCGGAGATCAGGGCGTCCGCGGGCCGAAGGGAGGTGTACAGCTGCCAGAGCAGGGGACCGAGGCTCCAGAGCAGCGCCAGCGCCCGCGTCATGGTCCCGCAGCGGAGCGGCGCTGCCAGACCAGCCAGAGCAGGCCGGGGGGGAGGAGCAGGGCGAAGGTGGCGAGCAGCAGGGTGGCTCCGTAGCCGAAGTCGAGGAAGCGCATCGCCGTCAGGTAGGCGTAAAGCGCCAGGCTTTCGGTGCTGCCCGCCGGGCCCCCGCCGGTCAGCACCTGGATTAGGTCGAAGGCGCCGAGGGCCTGGGCGAGGCGAAACAGGGCCGCCAGGCCGATCCAGGGGGCAAGCAAGGGCAGGGTGAGGCTCTGCACAATCCGCCAGCGGCTTGCCCCCTCGAGGATCAGGGCCTCCTCCAGTTCCGGCGGAATCGCCTGCAGGCCGGCGAGCAGCAGCAGGGCCACGAATGGGGTGGTTTTCCACACATCGGCAACAACCACGGCCAACCAGGTGGTGGCGGGGGTGCTGAGGAAGCCGTAGGGGGCGGCGCCGAGGGAGACCAGCAGGGCATTGAGCGGGCCGTGGGGATCGTTGAAAATCCAGCGCCAGCCGAGAGCCATCACCGTGGAGGGCAGGGCCCAGGGCAGGAGCACCGCCGCGCGCAGCCAGCCGCTGCGGGGTTGGTGCAGCAACAGGGCCAACCCCAACCCCAGCACCAGCTCCAAGGCAACGGAGACGCCGGCGAAGCGCAGGGTCTGCCACGCGTCCTGCCAAAACCGTCCGTCCTGCGCTAGCCGCAGCCAGTTCGCCCCGCCGTTGGCCACCGGCTCCAGGGAGGTGAGCACGGAGCTGGCGTGGACGCTGAGCCAGGCGTAGCGCAGCAGGGGGGCAACGAACACCGCCGCCAGCAGCGCCAGGGCGGGCACCATCGGCAGCCAAGCGATCATGGGGTCGTCCCCGCAGCGGCGCGCAGCAAGGTTTCACTCTGCCCCTGGGCGGCGCCCATCGCCGCCGCCGCCGTGCCGCCCCCGCTGATCAGTCCGTTCACCTGCCGCTGCAGCACATCGCTGAGCTGGGCATAGAGAGGGGTGATCGGACGGGTGATGGCCCCCTCCAGCGCCCGGCGCTGCACGGCCAGGAGCGGCTGCTGGCGCTGCAGATCGCGGTCGTCGTAGAGGCTGCGCCAGGTGGGGGCGTAGCCGTAGTGCGAGGCCAGATGCCGCTGCACCTCCTCGCCGCACAGCCAGCGCAACACCGTGGCGGCCTCGCGGGGATGGGCGCTGGGGCGCAGCAGGCTCAGACCCCAGCTGCCGAGGGTGCCGGCGCCCCGCTGCCCGGGGGCTCCCACCAGGGTGGTCACCCCCACATGCCCGGCGACCGGGCTGCCGCTGGCCTGCAGCAAGGCGTAGGCATAGGGCCAGTTGCGCAAAAAGGCGGCTTCGCCGCTGGCAAAGAGCTGCAGGGCCTCGTTCTCCGCGAACCCCGCCACCGACGGCGGACTGATGCCACTGCGGATCAGGTGCTGCAACCAGCCCACCGCCGCCACCGCCTCGGGGCTGGAGAGCACGGGACGGCCTCCGGCGAGTCCGCTGCCGGGCTCCCACCAAAGCGCCCCGAAGGCCTGCAGAACCTCGCTCACCACGCAGCTCAGACCCTCGTACTGCCGTCCCTGCCAGAGATAGCCCCAGCGCACCCGGCCCTCCTGCTGGAGGCGGCGGGAGATGGTTTCCAGCTCGACGAGGTCGCGGGGGGGGCGATCCATCAGATCGGTGCGCCAGTACAGGAGGCCCGTATCCCCCTGCAGCGGCAGGCGCAGCAGGTGGCCGTTGTAGCGGGTACCGAGCTGGGCCCCGGGAAGCATCCCCTCGAGCGCGTTTTCCCCCAACAGGGGCTCCAGCGGGGTGAGCCAGCCGGCGGCGGCGAAGCGGGCGGTCCAGCTCTGATCGATCAACAGCAGGTCGTAGGGGGTGTCCCCCAGCAGCAGACCGCTGACGGCGAGATCGGAGAGGGTGTCGGCGTCGAGGGGCCCCCGCACCACCTCCACCCGCAGGTCCCGGTGCTCGGCGTTGAAGCGACGCACCGGAGCGGCGGTGGCCTCGGCGAACGAGGCGGGCATCAGCACCCGAACGGTGAGGGGAGCCGCCGCCGCCGGCCGGGCTGCCAGGGCAACCCCTGCGGCCAGCACAACCATTCCCAAAGCCAGCGCCAGCAGCCCGAAGCGCCGCCAGCGGAGCGGAAGGGTGCCGCGGGGGGGGCCGGAGCTCAGAGCCCGCGCTCCATCAGACGTCCCATCAGTTCGGCGTTGCGCTGCTGGTAGCCCGCCAGCTGGTTGGGCTCCAGGCCGCCCACCGTGAGCCGGGCCGTCTCGTAGAGATGGCGGCTGAGGTCGAGGGCGAGGCGACGGCTGGGGGAGTCGTCGCCCGCCCCGGTGATCACGGCGCCGGCGGCGAGCTTGCGCAGCCCTTCCACCAGGGGGTGGCGACGGTTAACGAGCAGGACATGGTGATCCGG
>JBIPMZ010000237.1:0-3945 GCA_044376165.1 Cyanobium sp. | reverse complement strand
CTCCGCCCTCTGGCGCCAGCAGGTGAGCGACGAGGCCAGCCGCCGCGGCCTCGATCCGATCGAAACCCTGCAGGGCGCCTCCCGCCAGGCGCCAGCCGCTGAGCGCAAGACGCTGCGGGCCGTGCTCGCCGGCTTCCGCGACTACCGCCCTGAGGAGCTGAGGCCCCTCTGGCAGCAGGGCTGGCTGCCGGAAGCGTGGATCGAGGCCTGGCAAGCTTCCCTTGCCGAGGCGGCAGAGGAAGCCACAGCCTCCTCAACCCCGCAGGCGGTGGCAAGCCCGGCAGGGAAAGGAAAAGGGAAAGGGAAAGCCTGATTGCGCCATCCATTGGGCTCCTGCGCCCTGAGCTGGAGCCCCGCCCATCCCTTGCGCCGGAGTGCGGCCAACCCCCGCCAGGCGGTGCGGGTTCCCTATCCCGGCCAATCGCACGGCTTATTGAGCTGACCTATTGGCCTAAATGTCTTAAGCCTCTAAGCTCTGGGGCAGCAGGCCTCCCGCTCCGCCATGGCAACGGCGACCTCCCCGCTCACCGCCAAAGACCCGCTCCTGCGGAATCGGCGCGGCTCGCGCAGCCGTGCCGCCCGCAGCCTGACGGGCTGGGCGCCTGCCCCGGCGAGCGAGAGACCCTCCGGCGAGCGGGGGATCCCCTCGGATTGCCCCCTCTTTTCGCTGTTTTCGCCTAGCCCCTCAAGGCTGAAAGCTCAGAGCGCTGGCGGATCGCCTTGGCCTCTCCCGTTCCCCGGCCCCCACCCTTCCTCCCTGGAGTTCCCCCGATGAACCCCTCCACCGCCGGCCACCGCCAGGCGAAAGCGCGCCGCCCCCGCGGCTACGGCGAGCGCCCCACCATCAGCCAGGAGCGTTACTACCTCCAGGTGATGGTCTACGACGACTGCTACCGCAAGCTGCGGGCGCTCATGGAGCGCCACAACCTCTCCGCCAGCGGTGCCGCCCACCACCTGATGCGCCTCGGCGCCGGCCTGAGCCCCCTGCCGCCGCTGGACCAGCCGGCCCCCACCCCCAGCCGTGAGGAGCCCACGCCATGAGCTCCGCCCATTCCTCCTTCCCCGCCCGCAGGCTGGCCCTGCTCGCCTTCCTCGGCGGCGGCAGGCTTCCTCGACACGCCCTGTTGCTTCCTTCCGGAGTGGGGCCATGACCAGCAGCATCGAAGTCGCCCGCGATCAGCGTCTGTTGCGCCTTCCGGAGGTACGCCAGAAGGTGGGCCTCTCTCGCTCCGCGATCTACAAGCTGATCTCTGAGGGCCAGTTCCCCCGCCAGATCCCCATCGGCCCCAGAACCGTCGCCTGGTATCAGGAGGACGTGGAGCGTTGGATTCAGGAGCGCGTCAACTCACCGCATCCAGCAAATCCGCCCAGCGCTGCATCATCTCCACCCGCTGCGGCCAGTACTCGGCCCGGTTGTAGGCCGCGATGACCTTGTTTTTCTCGATGTGGGCCAGCTGACGGTCCACGATCCGCAGATCGATCCCCAGCTGCTCCTGCACGTGGGTCATCGCCAGGGACCGGAAGCCATGGCCGCACATGCGACCGTCAAAACCCATCCGCTTGAGCGCCATGTTCACGGTGTTGTTGCTGATGTGGCCGGAGCCCGTGCGCAGGCTCTTGAACACATAGCCCCGGGGACCGGTGAGGCCACGCTGGATCTCGAGGATCCCCACCGCCTGACGGGAGAGGGGAACCAGATGCTCCCGCCGGCTGCCTCGCCGGCCCTTCATCCGCTCCGCAGGCACCGTCCACAGGGCCTCCAGGCGGTCGAACTCCTCCCACTGCGCCGCGATCAGCTCTGAGGTGCGCACAAAGGTGAGCGCCAGCAACCACATCGCATGCAAGGTGCTGGCATCGGCGTGGATCGTGTTGGCCCGCATCGCCCCGAGCAGCTCCGGCAACTCACCCCAGCTGATGCAGGGGAAGTGGCTGTTGATCTGCTTGACGGGGGCATGCCGCTTGAGGGCATGGGCCGGGTTTTGGAGGCAGTGCCCCAGGGCCACGGCGTAGTCCATCACCAGACTGATCACCCCCAGGGTGCGCTTGGCGGTCTCGTTCGAGCCGCGCTGCTCGATCGCCCGCAGCACCGCCAGACAGTCCTGGGTGGTGATCGCCTCAATCGGCAGGCCGCCCAGGGCCGGCAGGATGTCGCGCGCCAGCTTCTTGGCCACGTCCTCGCTGTGGCGCGCGCTCCAGCTGCCCGCCGTCTTGGTGCTGTGCCAGTCCTCCGCCACCTGGGCAAAGGTGGGGCCGGCCTGTTGGCTCCACAGCTCAGATCGCGCCACTTTCTTGGCCTGGCAGGGATCAATGCCCTGCTCTTGCAACAGCAATCTCTGCTCATCTCGCTTCTGGCGAGCCGCCTTGAGCGAGAGCCGCGGGTAAGGGCCCAGCCTCAGGTCTTGCCGCCGCCCGTCCTTGGTGGGCGGGAAGCGATGGCGCCACATCCAGTACTTCCTTCCTGCCGGATCCACCTCCAGCAGCAGCCCCCCGCCGTCGCTGACCCGGTACCGCCGAGAACGCGGCCCCAGAGCCCGGATCTCCTTATCGGTTAGAGCCAAAGCGTGATTACACCACCACGGCCGATGCTACACCACCATTTACACCACCACTTTTCGTGGCTTTACCAGGTAGCCCTCGGGCCTCCCTGGACGTCGGATCCGCTCCAAAACCCAGTGCTGCCAGTTGATTTGCGGACATGCAGGGACATCCCGAGACTTGCCGGGACAACCTCAAAATGACCGAAAGACGGAGGGGGTGGGATTCGAACCCACGGACCCTTGCGGGTCGCCGGTTTTCAAGACCGCCAAAAAGCACTGCCGTGACTGGGTTCATGGCGGTCGTTGCCTAGGTTTTTGCCACCAGGATGTCAATTTGTGTCGAGGCCGTCGACACGCCTAGGCACGATTCGTGCCTGGCTGGGGCCTTCATCGCTGCCTCCTCAGGACGACGGGCCATGAGCGCGGACCTAGCCTGAGGCAATTTCATTGCCAAACGGCAGCGCTAGTATTGCCACATGGCAAAAAGTGTCTCTGCCTCGCTCTCCGGCCCGCAAGGGCCTGCCAGGCTTCTGGAGCTGGAGGGTGATGGACCGGCGGATCTGCTCGCAGCAGTCCGTCACGGCCTCCCGTTCACGGCCCTGGAAGCCATCGCCAGCCAGCTGGATCTCCCCACCGCGGACATCGGGTTGCTGCTGGGGATCCCGCAGCGCACCTTCGCCAGGCGTCGCAAGACCCTGCAACTCAGCCCGCAGGAATCGGATCGGCTTTACCGCCTTGCGCGCACCTTTTCGATGGCCGCTGAGGTGCTTGGCAGCACGATCAAAGCAAGGCAATGGCTG
Organism: Cyanobium sp.; assembly: GCA_044376165.1. Taxonomy (GTDB): domain Bacteria; phylum Cyanobacteriota; class Cyanobacteriia; order PCC-6307; family Cyanobiaceae; genus Cyanobium. The sequence goes on along the minus strand of JBIPMZ010000237.1, from coordinate 608 downwards.
CTCTCGCCAAACCGGGCGCTGGCGGGTGAGGTGCCACTGCAGTGGCTCGACACCGACATCGGGGCTCGCCAGGTGGAGGAGGTGCTGCTGCGCCTGAGCTACGGCGTGTTCAGCTGATGCTGGTTTGGCGGATCGCCAGGGAGATTCATTGCGACACCACCCTGGAGGGCGTAGGCGGCCTGCTGGTGGCTGGCCGCTGGCATCGACGCGGTCATCCAATCCTCTACACCTCCAGTTCTGCGGCCCTGGCAGCTCTGGAGGTGCTGGTTCATGTGGAACCGCTACAGGCGCCTGGTGATCTGCGGCTGCTGGGGCTGGAACTGCCCGATGACCTCGCCATCGAGGCCCTGGATCTGACACAGCTCCCCGACGACTGGCGGAGCCTGCCAGCACCGGAGAGCACCCAGTCCATCGGCAGCGCCTGGCTGGAGCGGAGATCCAGCGTGGCTCTGCGAGTGCCTTCCGTCATCGTTCCGATGGAAAGCAACGTCCTGCTCAATCCGCGTCACCCCGAGATGGCCAGGGTGCGGATCAGCAGCAACGAGGCCTTTCGCTTCGATTCCAGGTTGCGTTGAAAGAGCTGGCATCGAGCAATAAGACGAGCCTCG
>JBIPMZ010000236.1:0-3961 GCA_044376165.1 Cyanobium sp. | reverse complement strand
AGTTGGGCGGCCATGGCGGGTACCGAGAGGGGCGGGGCGGGACGGGGAGGGAAGCGGGGAGGGGGGAGAGGGGGTCAGGGCCGACGCCAGAGCAGGTTTTCCTCGGCCAGCAGGTTGTCTGCGGCGGCGGGCCCCCAGGTGCGGGCTTCGTAGGGATGGACCGGCAGCTGCCAGGGGGCCTCCTCGATCAGCTCCAGCAGCGGCGTGTAGAGGCGCCAGGCCGCCTCCACCTCGTCGCTGCGGGTGAACAGGGTGGGATCGCCGAGCATGGCGTCGGCCAGCAGCCGCACGTAGCCCTCATCCGACGGTTCGCCGAAGGAGTCGTCGTAGGAGAAGGCCATGTCCACCGGGCGGCTGCGCATGCCGGAACCCGGCGCCTTCACCTCAAAGCGGATTTCGGCTCCCTCGTCCGGCTGGATGCGGAGGATCAGCTGGTTGGGGGTGGGGGAACCGCCAGCCGCGTCGAACAGATGCACCGGTGCCTCGCGGAAGGTGAGCACCACCTCGCTGATCCGCTTGGGCAGGCGTTTGCCCGTGCGCAGGTAGAAGGGCACCCCCTGCCAGCGCCAGTTGTTGATGAACAACTTCATCGCCACGTAGGTTTCCGTGGTGCTGTTCGCATTCACGCCGGGCTCCTGGCGGTAGCCCGAGAGCGGCTGGGCCTTGGTGCCGCCGGAGCCGTACTGGCCGCGCACGCAGCATTTCCAGGGTTCGTCCTCATTGGCGAGGTGGGCCGCCTGCAACACCTTGGCCTTCTCGTTGCGGATCGCCTCGGGATCGAAGCGCCCCGGGGGTTCCATCGCGGTGAGGGCCAGGATCTGGGTGAGGTGGTTTTGCACCATGTCCCGCAGGGCGCCCGAGCTTTCGTAGTAGCCGGCTCGCTCCTCCACCCCCACCGTCTCCGCGGCGGTGATCTGGACGTTGGCGATGTAATTGCGGTTCCAGATCGGCTCGAAGATGGTGTTGGCGAAACGCAGCACCAGGATGTTCTGGACCGTTTCCTTGCCCAGGTAGTGGTCGATGCGGAACACCTGGCTCTCCTTGGCGCAGGCCTGCACCACCCGGTTGAGGGCCTGGGCGCTGCCGTAATCCCGCCCGAACGGTTTCTCGATCACCACACGGCTGCGCTCCGCCTCGGCCAGCAGACCCGCGGCCGCCAGGGCCCGACAGCCGCTGCCATAGAACTCCGGCGACACCGAGAGGTAGAAGGTGCGGTTGCCCCGGGTGGCCCGCAGCCGATCGAGGGCATCGAGACGATGGCCGAGGCGGACCACGTGGTCGGTTTGTTGGAGGTCGACCGGCTCGTAGAAGAGGCCTTGGCTGAACTGCTCCCAGGCGCTGGGGTGTTCCGCCACTTCGGCGGCCAGGGATTCCGCCATCTTCTCGCGGAACTCCTGGTCGCTCCAGGGGCGGCGGGCGCAGCCGAGGATCGAGAACTCGCTCGGCAGGCGCCGCTGCCGGAACAGCTCGAACAGGGCGGGGATCAGTTTGCGGTGGGTCAGGTCACCACTGGCCCCGAAGATCACCAGGCATTGGGGTGGAATCACCCGCTCCTGACGAAGCCCCACCCGCAAGGGGTTCGTGAGGATGGAGGTCATGGAGCGCAGATCGCGGCTGTCTCTGGTTTAACGGAGGCGGCCGCTCTGCGCCGCCTCCGTGCGCCCCTGCCGGGGGACTGTGTGGGTTTGCCGACCCCCCGCGGCGCGGCTCAGTAGGTCTCCACGTGCCAGCGCTCGGCCTTCTTGAGCTGGGGACGCAGCGTCGCCCAGTCGAGACCCTTGGCAGAGGCCGCCGCCGCCATCGCCTCATCGATGCCGGGCTCCATGCCGCGCAGGCCGCACATGTACACGTGGGTCTTGGGGTTCTCGATCAAGGAGAAGATCTCATCGGCGTGCTCGAGCACCCGATCCTGGATGTACATGCGACCGCCTTTGCTGTTCTGCTGCTCGCGGCTGATGGCCGTGGTGTAGCGGAAGTTGTCGGGGTACTCGCTCTCGTAGCGGCGGAAGTCGTCGTCGTAGAGGAGGTTGGGGGTTTTGGGGGCCCCCATGAACAGCCAGGCCAGGCCGCGGAACTGGTAACCGGGGTTTTTCTGCCGCTCGCCGGCTTCGAACATGCGGCGCAGGTAGGTGCGCATCGGTGCGATGCCGGTGCCGGTGGCCAACATGATCACCGTGGCGTCCTCATCGGGGGGCAGCAGCATCTCCTTGCCCACCGGCCCGGTGATTTTCACCTTCGTACCCGGCTCGATGTCGCAGAGGTAGGTGGAGCAGACGCCATTGATGGTTTGGCCGTCCTTCTCGTACTGGAGCTGCCGCACGCAGAGGGAAACGGTCCGGTCCTCGAGGTTGTCGCCGTGGCGGGTGCTGGCGATCGAGTAGAGGCGGAGCTTGTGGGGTTTGCCGTTGGCGTCGGTGCCCTCGGGGATGATGCCGATGCTCTGGCCTTCCACGTAGCGGAGCTGCGGCTCGCCGCCGGCCAGATCGAAGGTGATGTGGTTGACGCGACCGATGGCGCCCTCGCCGACGAGGCTGTAGTTCTCGACGACGGTGCCCAGGAAGGGGGCCTTGGGCTTGTAGGTGTTGACGGGGACTTCTGCGTGGCTCACGGCAGCGGGTTTGGGGGCGGATGTCGGGGCGGATGACGGGGCAGGGGCCTGGGCGGGGGCCTCTGCGCCGGCTGCATCGGCGCTCACCACCCTGATCCGACCACCCCTGAGCGCGACCGTCTGCATCAGGGACTGCATTTGGGCGAAGGGGATGGTCAGACGTCGCTCGGCCCGGCGCTGGCGGCCGATGCCGAAAGCCTCGATCACCACGGTGAACATGCGGCTGTCGGACTGGGTGGCACTGCCGGTGGATACGCGCATCTGGAGCGTCCCGCGAAAATCGCGCTGATCATAGGGAACCTTTCTCTCCGCCTCGCTTCCCCGGGCTTCACGGTCTTCCGCCGCGGCGGCTAGGTTTGGCCCATCGCCTCCGCGACCGCCACCCCGGCCCGGCTCCAGCTCCGCCCCGACTTGGCCCAGCTTCTGGCTCCCTTCCCCCAACCGGCCGACGCCAGCTCCCCGGCGTCGCCCCTGAGCGCCACCGGCGCCTGCTCCCTCGACACCATTCACCAGGTGATGGAGCGCCTCCCCCAGGGAGCCCGGCGCTTGGCGGCCCAGCTCCGCTTGGACCTCCATCCAGACTGGCTCTGGTCTGTGCTCACGGATTACGAAAACCTGCAGAGCTTCATCCCCAACCTCGCGGTTTCCCGTCAGCTCTGGCGCCGCCAGAACCGGGTGTGTCTCGAACAGGTGGGCACCCAGCAGTTCTGCGGGCTGCGCTTCACGGCCCGGGTGCAGCTGGAACTGAGTGAAGAGCGCGATCAAGGGCTGCTGCGCTTCCACATGGTGGATGGTGATTTCCGCCGCTTCCAGGGCGTCTGGTCGATCGGGGCGGACGCCACCAGCAGCTGGCTGCTCTACGACCTCACCGTGCAGGGCAAACCGGGGATGCCGATCGGTCTGATCGAGCAGCGTCTCAAGGACGACCTGGCCAGCAATCTCCGCGGTGTGCAGCAGGAAGCCACGCGCCGGGCCTTGGCCGGGGATTCCTGATTCGCTCCCGCGAGCGCCCCTTGTGAGGGAAAGCACACAAAGGGCTGATTGTTACAAGCTGAAACTTAGGGGGGCCCTTCGTGGGTCGATGTTTCCGGGCCATGCTTTCGCAAGGCTGCCCTGGGGGCCTGTAAGGGCGCTTTCCTGGCGCCGCCTAGATCGGCAGGGGCGAATCCCCTCTAGATGCTGGCCCCCGGAGCTTGGCTGGAGCTGCAAGGGCTCGGGTTACGCCCCATTTGCCAGAAGGCTAAACCACCTAGATTTAATTATTTTAAATTAAGCATACCCCCAAGGGGATTCGAACCCCTGTCGCCTCCGTGAAAGGGAGGTGTCCTAGGCCTCTAGACGATGGGGGCGAGG
>JBIPMZ010000235.1:0-3976 GCA_044376165.1 Cyanobium sp. | reverse complement strand
CCACCCCCAGCAGCGGAAGGGGCTGAATCGGCGCGCCCGGCGTGCGTGCGGCCCGATGCACCAGCACCAGCAGCACGGCGGCAAGGAAGGCCGCCAGGGCGGAGCTGAACACGATCCGCCGCCGGTCCACCCGGCGCTGGCGGCGGGGGGTGTAACCGGGGGGATGGGGAAGGGGCATGGCCAGAGCGCAACAGCCGATCAGGAGGGCGTTTCGCTCGGGGATTCACCCGGTGCCTCGGCCCCTACGGCCTCAGTCTGGACACTGGCGGGGAACCAGTCAGCCTCCAGCTGCTTCATCAGCACATAGAAGGCGGGCACCACGAACAGACTCAGGGCCGTGGCCACCAGCAGACCGCCGAAAATCACGGCCCCCAGGGAGCGCTGGCTCAAGGCGCCGGCACCGTTGGCCACCAGCAGCGGGAAAAAGCCGGCCAGGGCCGCCAGGGCGGTCATCAGGATCGGCCGAAGCCGGGAGCTGGCGGCACCCAGGGCCGCCTCGCTCGCACTCAGGCCCTGCTCCATGCGCTGATTGGCGAGGTCGACGATCAAAATCCCGTTTTTCGCCGCCAGGCCGATCAGGGTGACCAGCCCCACCTGGGCATAGACGTTGTTCACCTGACCCCGCATCACCAGGAAGGCGAGGGCGCCGAGCATCGCCAGCGGCACCGTCATCAAGATGATCAGGGGGTCGATGTAGCTGCCGTACTGGGCCGAGAGCACCAAATACACCACCACGATCCCGAGGGCGAACACCAGGGCCGCCAAGGAGCCCGCCTGCACCTCCGAACGGGTGAGGGCCGACCAGTCGGAGCCGATGTTGCTGAGGCTCAGGCGACGGAAGCTGGCCATCAACGCATCGATCGCCTGGCCGCTGCTGCGGCCCATCGCCTCCACCCCCTGGATCAAGACGGTGCGGTAAAGGTTGAAATGGCTGATGATCGGCGGCGCGCTATCCAACCTGGCGGAGACGACATTGCTGAGGGGGATCAGCTTGCCGGCGCGATCGGGTACGTAGAGGTTGTTGAGCGATTGCACCAGATTGCGCTTGTCGCCTTTGGCCTGCACATACACCTGCCGGTATTGCTGGTTTTCGTAGGTTTGATTCACGAAACTTCCGCCGGTCAGCGTGCCGAGCACCTGCATCGCATCGCCATAATCGATATTGAGGGATCCCATCCGATCGCGATCCACATCCAGCCGCCACACCGGCGCATCGCTCACGAACTGGGTGTAGAGGTTGGCGAACGTTCCCTCCGCCCGGGCCGCACCGATCAGCTTGTCCGCCATCTGGGCCAGATCGGTGGGGCTATAGCCACCATTGCTGAGATCGTTGAACTGGAAGGACAGCCCGCCCTGGGCGCTGAACCCCGGCACCGCCGCCGGGGACTGGGCCATCACCAGGGCGCCGGGGATGGCCTTGAACTCCTTGTTCAGGCGGGTGATGATCTCCTGGGCAGACTGACCCGGACCGCTGCGCTCATCGATCGGGCGCAGGCCGAAGAAAAAGAGGCCCTGGTTCAGCGAGCCGCCGTTGAAGCCCGCCCCCCCCACAATCTCCCCGGAAACGATCTCCGGCTCCTTGGCCAGGATCGCCTGGGCCTTGCTCGCCACCTCCATCGTGGCCTCGATCGATGATTGGGGGGGCAGCTGGATGATGCCCAGGCCATACCCCTGATCCTCCGTGGGCACAAAGCCGCTGGGGACAGCACCGAATGCCACCCCCGTCAACACAATGCCCCCCAGCAGGAGCAGGGCGATGAAGCGGCGCAGCCGGATCACCTGCTTCAAAACCCGGCTGTAGGCCGTGGCCAGTCGCGCAAAGCCCGCATTGAAGGCGGTGAAGATCGGCATCAAAAACGTGCCCACCACCGCCCCCAGCAGGCCCAGCAGCAGGGAGGCAACCCAGCCGCCAGCCAGCGCGCCATACAGCCCGCCGAAAACCCCGCCGATCAGGGTCCAGCGCACCCCGCGCGGCTCGGTCTTGCCGCCCCCGAGCAGCAGGGCCGATTGCAGCGGCTTGCCGGTGATCGCATTGAAGGTGGAAACCAGGATCGAGAACACAATCGTGAGGGCGAACTGGCGGTAGATCACCCCCGTCGCCCCCGGGAAGAAGGTGACGGGGATGAACACCGCCAGCAGCACCAGGGCCGTGGCCAAGATGGCGCCCGTGAGCTCCTTCATCGCGTTGGAAGCCGCCTGGAAGGGGCGATCGCCCGCCTCGATCCGCGCCGACACCGCCTCGACCACCACGATCGCGTCATCCACCACCAGGCCGGTGGCCAAGATGATGCCCAGCAGGGTGAGTTCGTTGATCGAGAAGCCGAAGGTCTTCACGAAAATCAGGGCGCCGAGCAGGGCGATCGGCAGGGCGAGGGCCGGCACCGCCGTGGCTTTCCAGTCCTGCAAGAACAGGAAGATGATCAGCAGCACCAGCACGATCGCGTCCCGCAGGGCGTCGAGGGCACCGCTGATCGACGCGTTGATGAAGTCGGTTTGATCGAACACCTTCTCCAGCACCACTCCAGGCGGCAGGGTTTTGCGGAAGTTGTTGAGTACGCTGTCCACAGCCTTGGCGGTGGTGATGGCATTGCTGCCCGGCAGCTGGATCACACCGAAACCAACGCACGGAAAGCCGGTGCGCGCATTGATCGCCGACTGGTTGAAGTTTTGGAACGCATATTCCGCCCTCCCCACATCGCCGATACGGATCAGCCCCCCATCGGGACCCTTGGCGATGATCACATCCTGAAACTCGCCGATCGTCTTGAGGTTGCCATCTACCAGAATCGGAAAGGTGGTGCGGTTCTCCCGCGTGGAAGGCGGGCCGCCGATCGATCCACCCACCACGATCCTGTTCTGGGACTGAAGCGCCTTGACCACGGTTTCCACACCGAGATTGAAGCGGGCCAGCTTCAGGGGATCCACCCAGATGCGGAAGGCCGGATTGCTGGCGCCAAAGATATTCACCTGCCCCACACCCTCGGCGCGGGTGAGCGGGTAATAAAGATTTAGCTGCAGCAGGCCGTTGAGATAATTGCGATCAAACTGACCCTGGCTGGAAGTAAGATTATAAACGAGTAGATAGCTGCTGGCGGTTTGCTGTACCGTCACCCCCTGGGCATTCACCTGCGGGGGCAGCTGCGGGCTCGCCATCTGCACCCGGTTGAGTACATTTACCTGATCGATATCAACATCCGTTCCCGATTTGAAAAACACATTCACCTGGCTGGTGCCCTGGCTGGTGCTAAAAGAAGTGATGTAATCCATACCCGGCGCCCCGTTGATCTGCTCCTCCAGCGGGCCGGTCACCGCACTCTCCACGGTGAGCGCATCCGCACCGGGCAGGTTGGTGCTCACCTGCACCGTGGGCGGCGCGATATTGGGCAGGTTTTCAATCGGCAGCAGCGGCAGGCTGATCAGTCCCGCCATCAGGATCAAGATGCTGCACACCGTGCTGAGCACGGGGCGGCGGATGAAGGTATCGGAAAGACTCATCGGGCTGGCGCCTGGGACCCGCCCGGGGCGGAAGGCATCGCCCCACCCCCCGGGGGCAGCATCGCCAGGCTTGGCTGCAGGGACAGGCCGCTGCGCAGCTGGGCCAGGTTGCCCACCACCACGCTGTCCGCCGCCGTGATCCCCTCCAGCACGGGATAGGCGCCGTTCTGAAGCGTGCCCAGGCGCACCGGCACCTGAACGGCGACCGGCAGATTCGGCAAGGGTGGCGGCTCGATCGTTTCCCCCAGCCGCCGCTTGGCCTCCTCCGCGCTCACCGCCAGGAAAACGAAGGTTTTGCCGGCCTGCAGCAGCACCGCCTGCTGGGGAATCGCCAACACCTGCTGGCGCGAGAAGACCAGCGTGGCATTGACCCGTTCGTTGTTGCGCAGCAGGCCGTCGGGGTTGTTGAACACCGCCTTCACCAGCAGGGTCTGGCGCTCCTTGTCGAGGGCGGGAGCCACGAAGATCACGCGCCCCACCG
>JBIPMZ010000359.1:0-12671 GCA_044376165.1 Cyanobium sp. | reverse complement strand
TTTGGTTTTGAGCAGGATGGTGGGACAATTGATTGTACAAATAATTTTGCCCCACTAATATTGCCTCAAAAATACTCTTACAAGATAAGTGGAATTTATTCGGATTACATTCCTCTGATCCATGACCTTCGAAATTATGAAAGATCAACAAACACAAAAGACACATTCAGTAAAATGGTGGTGAGAAAGAAGTCTATATCATGGAAGGATATGTACAGACAGCAAATATCGAATAATTCATATTCATCTTTCGTTCAAGCAAATGACACAATTCTAAAAGCACAGCATTCCATATCTGCCATCAAAACGCATATCGATAAGGATATGTTGCGCCATTTTCCCGGTACATACTTCACCTAAATACTTCTAGAAAGGAGCCTCAAAAATGGAACACATTCTAGGAACAATTTGGTGGAGCGTCCTTATGTTTGTTGCTGGCGCATTGGTCGGTGCCCCACTTTGGAAGTGGGTATCTTCAAAAATGCCGTGGAACAAGTGACTTGACACACCACGCATTGTGGTGTATGCTTTTCGAAATGCAATTTGGAGTGAATACGCCACGATGATTACATTCAAGCGGATTCGTTGGAAGAATTTCCTTTCTACGGGAAACTCATTCACCGAAATTCAACTTAACAAGTCGGATACCACCTTAATATTGGGTGAAAACGGGGCGGGTAAGAGTACTCTTCTGGATGCTCTTACCTTTGTCCTTTTCAACAAGCCATATCGGAACATCAATCTCCCACAACTGGTCTGCTCTGTTAATGAAAAAGACTCTGTTGTGGAGATCGAATTTACTGATGGGAAAGCCGAATACAAAGTTGTCCGTGGACAAGCACCAAAGTTATTTGAGATTTGGAAAGATGGAAAACTTCTTGATCAAGATGCCAAGGCGAAAGATGGTCAAAGAATATTCGAAGATACCGTCTTGGGAATGAATTACAAATCGTTTTGTCAAGTAGTAATCCTTGGTTCGGCTAACTATATTCCTTTCATGCGTCTAACTGCCGCCGAAAGAAGAGCGGTCGTTGAAAGTATTCTTGACATTGGTGTTTTCTCGTCAATGAATGTTCATCTGAAAGAGCGCATCAGCACAAACAAAGAGGAACTACAACACGCAGAATCTGCTTTGGCTGTTGCAAAGGAGCGAGTTGTTTTACTCAAGAAGATGGTAGAAGAAGAAAAGAAGCGAAGCGAAGTTGATGATGCATGGCTTGCTGAACAGGTCGATATTGCAAACAAAATCATCGAAACCGCACAGCAAGAGATCAATACCGCCGTTTTGTCCGTAGAAGAATTGACGGAAAAAATATCCGACAAAGACAGGGTGGCAAAGACAAACGAAAAATATACTGACCTGAAAAAGCAAATCGAAAAGAGAATGAATACTCTGAACAAAGAAATTGCTTTCTATCAGGCTAATGATAGTTGCCCCACTTGCTCACAAAAAATTGCCGAGGATTTCAAGCGGGGTGCTATCGAAAAGGGAAAGAAAAAGTCTTCAGAAATGGTAAAGGCTGTCGGGGAACTACAGCAAGAAATTGACATTGCTTCCTCACGGCTGATTGACATTGCCAAAGTTATCGATAGTATCCGTGAACTGAATGCATTGGTGATGAAAAAGACAAATGAAATTGAGTCTACAAAAAAACACATCAAAGCAATTTCCGAAAAGAAAATACCAAAAAAGGGAAATGCAGAAGACGATTTGGTAAATGCTTTGTCTTCTGAAAGTGAAGCGATAGACGAAAAGCGTGAACTCATTGAAGAGCAGCACTATCTTTCATTGGCATCGACTCTTCTGAAAGATTCCGGAATCAAGAGCAGGATAATCAAGAATTATGTTCCAGTAATCAATGACACAATCAACAAGTATCTTTCATTGATGAACTTCTTCGTGAACTTCCATCTTGACGAGGAGTTTAACGAAACGATCAAGTCACGCCACCGTGATGTTTTTACCTATGCCTCATTCAGCGAAGGTGAGAAAAAGAAAATCGACCTCGCATTGCTTTTTGCATGGAGGTCGATTGCTTCGATGAAAAATTCCATCACGACAAATCTTCTGATACTTGATGAGATTTTGGATGGCAGTCTTGATGACCAGGCGACCGAAGCCTTCTTGGACATTATGGCTAATACGAAGGGCGGGACAAACACCTTCGTGATTAGCCATAAGCCAAAAGAAGTTCTGCAAGATAAATTTGATCGCTGCATTCAGTTTGCCAAAAAAGGCAATTTCAGCAGAGCGTTTAATTAATCTGCAATCAACTTAAGAGAAGGGGCGGGTGCTTCTTGAATGTCTGTGTCAGGAACAAGAAGACCAGAACCAAAGTTGCTGTTGTAATCATTGACCATTTGCTTCTTTGGTACTGCAACGAATGCAACTGCCTTATTGGGCAGAAGCATGTTTTCTGTTTCGCAGTAAGGTAGCCATGGGGCAAGACCCAACTTTCCGCTGCCCATCGGAAGGAGAATTGCAGGACTCTTGATTGTCCACTCTCCGCTATCCGAAGCATTGTCGATTACTTTTGCCAAAACTTCTTCGCCCGAATTCAATCTGAACAGTCTAACTTCGCTCATAATAAACCTCCTATAGGTCATGTATGTAGGTCAAGTCTTTGGAAACCCAATAGGGAATGGGTATTTTGCATCGGGTGTTGTATTTCTATTAAACGCCGTTGCGTTCAAAAAACTATCATTTCCTGTAAGAGTGAAATACAATTGAAGAACATCGAATATTGACAATTCGGTTCCCCATGGAACGGGATATTTTTTCTTTGATCCTATACCAACACCAATTAAATCTGCATACGCATGTTCACGGTATCCCACAGAATCAATGAACCCCAAGAAAACCGGAGTATCGTTGTAATGTGTAATTACAGGACTGCCAATGTCACCTTCCAAAACGGCACCCACAGATTGATCTTCAGAAACTCCGTCTAGCATCAAAGACATAATAGTTCTTGGCGTTTTGCAACCACAGCAATCACCACCAACAACCAAGGGGTATGGGAAAGAACCGCACTTATTGTCTTTCGTGAAAGAGAGTCTTGACTTTCCAGATTTATTGTTTGTTAGTTGATTGCTCCCCGTGATGTCGCCGGTTAGTGGAGGACAAAAAACACCAACACTACCTCTTCCATCTTGACCAAAAGCAAGACCATAATAGATCATGTCACTACCATACGGGTCATAAAGCACTATTTGATTGATGTCTTCTGGCAGATTTGTTTCGAACTTTAGTAGTTTTACTCCTTGCCAATGTGCTGACATTCCCTGAAATGCCATCATTGTGTTTTCATTTACATCGGGCGATGCAAAACCAGTCTGATCCCACAATGATCTAAAATCAGATATTTGCGCCACAACATTCACGGATGTCATTCCATACTCATTTGAGTAGAAACGAAGATTGGTGGTATCGATATCAGCATCCTTGTGTACTATCGCATGTTTTCTGCCTATCAGTACTGCATAGTTTCCTTTACCATCAACTAGCATGTTGTAAGGGATTGGTCTATTCGTCCTGTCTAGGACATTACTCCACGAATAGTTCAAGGTTTCAAACGGTGTACCGGTCATAAACCCATCATTAAACGGGTTCTTGTGATCTGCGATTTGTTTCGGCTCACCGATGTAATTGAATACATCGTGATAACTAGAAATGTAGTTCTTTTCGTACAACGATCCCTTTAGCCAACCCCTGCAATCGCTACCATCCAATTGATTGACAGCAGTCGTGCCCTCACACACACATTCAAGTTCTTTTGACCATCCCTTGAATGGACCGGAGTAGTACCTTTTTGCTCCGCTACTTTCGCCAACAACAACGGAACCTTTGATGAAAAATGCATCAAACCCATCTGTATTGTTAAATTGGTTTGATACGGCAACACAAAGTCTTTGCGAAACTTCAGCAAAGAATCTTCGACATTTGAAACATTCCTATCTTCTTCTGAATAAAAAACCCCAAGAGAATTTGTTGTTCCGCTATCCGAATTAAAGTGATATGTGCTTGCAGACAATGAATGATCTGGAGGGTAATAGACAACAACCCTTTCCCCACCGATGAACGCTTTCGTGAAATCATCGGTAAGATAGGGATCATATCCCTGAAGGTTTTTAGCCCCAATAATTTCTACCAATCTGTTTTGACCAAAGATCATGTGATACCCCCGGCACTCCAGTTTTTATTCTTCAATCTTGCGATTTGTTTTCTTGTTGGAGATTTGTTTTGCAACTGCCTTACAGAAGGCTTTTCTGCATTGTCAGATTTTCCCGTCCTCAAAGACATAACAGTAGAAACACCCCTCCCACCTTTAAAAGTGGGATCGATGCTCCATTCTCGAATACTATCTTTTAGATCGTGAAATGATTTGGGCATTTCATCGTATTTAGCCCTGCAACGACTCTGTGTAAATCTCACGAACCAAAGTCTTTAGACGAACAGGATCGCCCACTCCTTCCATCGTGTCGATTTCTTCACATATTAGAGTAAGGGTGTCCTTGCTAACATCAACAACCTGTTGGTCTTTATTTACATCCTTTTCTGACTGATCTACAAGGGTAATTGAATGCACGGGGGCATCATTCAATCGATCCAATAGATTGTCGAACATGATCGGCTTCATCTTGTTCTTGATCTGTATTCGAACAAAAGTATTTCGATATGGTTTGCAGTTAAGGATGTTGTAGTCGTGATTCGCATCATCGTAAACAATTTCATGGAAAATCTGATGAGGGTTTTTGACAAATTCCATTTCTCCCGTGTCGGTATGAAGGATATGGAATCCCTTTCTCTCATCTAAATCCGTAAATGTCATTTGATATTGTGTGCCAAGATAATGGATGTTTTCTTTGCTGTGGCGACAATGAAAGTGTCCGCTGTAAACTGCTTCATAACTTCTTAGTAACGAAGGTTCCATTCCCTCTTTATATTCAACGCCACGAAGAACTTCGTAACCATTGATTTCGAAGTGTCCCATGAGTACACGCACAGGAGCAGAGCGAATAAAATCAAGGCATTGTTGTGCATTTTCTTTGGTAATCCACGGAACGAGTCCCACTTTCATTCCGTCCAAATCCAATACCTCTGGAGATTCGTGAATTCTGATGTTTGGATAAGATGAAAACAATTCAACTACAGAATTCAATCGATTGGTGTTCTTGAAAAACACATCATGGTTTCCCAAGGTCACATCCATTTCGATGTTCATCTTCTTTAATGGTTCAAGAAACCGAGTGCGTACTTGGTGCAGAGTATGAAAATTGACATACTTCCGGCGATCCATGAAATCGCCTAAATGAATGATTCGCTTGATGCCTCTTTCCTCCAAAGTGGGGAAAAAAGTCTGCTCCCAAAACTCCATGAAATGTTCAAGGAAAATTGGGCTGTCGTTTCTTGCACCAAAATGGGTATCGTTGATGATGGCAATCATAGGTCTTCGATAATTCCTCGAAGGTTGTTGTTACTGGAACTTTTCTTCTTCTTTCGTTTCTTTTTCTTCGATTTTGACTCTTCTTGATTTGAATTGGAATGTTCCGGCTGAATGAAATCGACAAAAGGACTCTGTGTTGAATCTTCGTACTTCATATGCTCTTCTTCCATCCAATTTCTAAAGCGTCCTGTTGGATCATTCTGTTCAAAACACTTCATTTTAATGAACAGTTGCTTCTTTTCTTTCTGTATACGGCGAAGAAAAGCGTAGTAAATGATCTGCGTAAAGAACGCAAAAGGATTTCTTGACTTCTTCGGATCGAAGTTGGTTGCATACATGATGCAGTTCTCAACTGAATCCGATATCATCTCGTCTTTGTATGTGTAGTTTGCAAAGTTTGGCTTCTTTGCCAGATTGTTTGCAATATCAAGGAAACATTGTCCGATGTAATTTGTAACTCCGGGCGGTTTGGTTCCCGATTTCTTCGCTTTATTTACAGCCTTTTTGTGAACGACTAGTTCTTCTAGAAATCGCTCGTTGTCTATGTAATGACTGTCGGATCTCTTTTTTGTCATCGGCATTTCCCCTCAGTTTTGTTGGTGGACTATACCACTCAAAGTGATCTGTGTAAAGCAATATCGGCTACTGCCAAGATTTTCTTTCTAGGATTTAAGAATCAAAGGGAATTTACTTGCCTTGGTCCCTAGATACTCTTGAGGTTCAAGAGGGAACTATTAAGTACTATAGGGTATCTCTTTAAGAAGTATCTAAAGAAGTACTTAAGGTACTTAGAGTACTTAAAGGCGTGGATCGCTATTTCCATATCATCGTCATCATTTTCAAGGTCTTGTACTGTTTTTCCATGCACCATCCCATTTTCAATCATGTCATCTAAAATGTCCGAGTTGATCTTTGCTTGAGTATAATCTGAAAGAATGTCTTTGCACGGCTTCATGATACACATCACATTCCTTTTTGGAACAATGATGTACTGATCATCGGTAAATTCAATCCAATCACGAAGAATCACAGCAACTTCTTGCGTGGTTGGCTTCTCTTCTTGCTGTTGCTGTTGAACGGGCATTGTGTAAATTCCCATTGGTTTTTCAAAGATGTACGAGTCTTTGCCACCATCGGAAATTCCCGTGACGATTAATTCACCGGTCATCATTCGAACAAGCCTTATCGGGTAAAACTGTGTCATGATGTCTCCTTTGAAGGACGCTTTATTTGCATGTCGATTGGCATCTTTACCAACTTGTATCTAAATTGCTCGGATTCGTAAATCTTTACTCGTTTTAGGAAATGACGAAGTGTGTAATTCAATGTTTGCCCGTGATGCAGATCATCCGCAATATCATATAACTTGGCGACATGCTTTCCTTCACACTTACGCAATTGCCTTCCGATGCTCTGAAGGATGCGAATCCGACTCTTAGAGGGGCTTGCAAATATGACATTCTTCAGGCTTCGAATGTTGATTCCTGTGGAGAAGGTTCCGTATGAAGCAACAATGATTGCATTCTCTTCCTTCTCCACGATGCTTCGAATCCCTTCTCTTTGCTCTAGTTCGGTTTCTCCTGCAACAAAGAACACCTTTCGATCTTCTATCTGCGTGATTGCCGTCTTCTTGATGAGTTCATAAAGGGGCTTTCCGTGCTTTTCCACATAGTTGAACAGCACAAGAGTGTTTCCCCTTGTTGCAGATGCAAGGTATGCAATGAATTCATTCCTCTTTTCGCAATTCACCAACCATTCGATTTCGCCATGATAATCCAACCCACACACAGTCTTTCGGACTTCAGGGGGATAGCGCAGCAGAAGGCATTCGATACGCAATGACGCAAGGAGTTTTCTTTCCATCAATTCCTTGGTTGTCACGACTCGATGCACGGGACCGAACAGTCCTTCGATTGCCAATTTGTGAATTTTGCTGCCGTCCAATGTTCCCGTGAGAGCGATTCGATACGGACAGTCGATCAACTTGTTCATGATGCTGTTCAGACTCTGTGCCTTGAACAAATGGGCTTCGTCACCGATGACAACTTCGAAGTTGTCAAACCATGTGCGAGGCAACTTGTAGATGCTCTGCCATGTGGATATGACAATTTGCTTGTTCGTCAACTTTGCTTCGCCGCCAACGATGCGGTGGCAATTCTTGTCTGCATCCCATTCGACAGCAGAAGAATAATCCTTGAAATCGGAATAGAGTTGTGCCACCAATGATATGGTGGGAACAACAATCAGAATCTTCTTGTCGGGCGGAATGACACTCTGATAGTGCCTGCAAAGGGAATATATTACAAGGCTCTTTCCGCTTGCAGTCGGGGAAAGCAGGACGCATCGTGACCTATTCAGGGCATGACAGACGGCATCGACTTGGTGTTCGTGCGGTTCAAGAAGTTGACCGTCCGCAGTAGGCTTCAGGGATTGTATGAATTTGCGAACGCCATCGCAATCAAATTTTATCTCTGGTTCAGCAACTGCCGAATCCATTTGGAGTTGATAGCCACGATCCTTGCAGAATGTTGCAAGATAATCGACCAACCCTGCGGGGAGAAGTCCTGAATATGCATTGAAAAGACGAACCTTGCCGTCCCATACCCTGCGCTTATATGCGGGAGTATATTTTGCACCGGGAACATCAAATGTGAAGTATTGTTGAAGTTCATAAGCAATTCCGTTCTCCGTGACAACACGAAGATTGGCGGAATTCATGCTACGAACTTCAATTACAGCCATTCAATGTATTTAGGTGACCCCGCTCATGAACTTTCGCCATTCAATGCTGTTGCGAATGACCCATTGGCGATTATTGATTCCCTTCAAAACGGAATCTAAGTATTCTACTTTTGCTCTCTGAAGATCAATTTTAGAAGTCAGGCGAACTATATCCTCATCCGCTTCCATGTAGATGTCCATATCCTGTCGAAGAATGCGATGACCGAAAGGCTCCCATCCTAGTTTGTTCAAGTCTTCTTGCGACATTTTGCCGTTGTAATATTCCCACTTCTGCTTTCGTAGGGTTTTCCAATCTGCTTCCAACTTACGCAGCACAAGTGACTCATCATGATAGATGTTGAGATACTTTCCATGTAATTGAGGAATTCTTGTTGATTCGTCACCCAATTCGGTGCCGTCAATCACCAAGTCCTTTTCCACCATTTCCTTTATTTTCTCGATGTTCATGGGGCAAAGTATACACCAAACCACAATAGAAGCAATACATACTTATGTGAAAGTTATTGGAATTGACTATTCGATGACATCTCCCGCCGTCACATTAATTGATGGCGACCGAACCATTTGTTGGTTTCTGACTTCCGTCAAGAAAAACCAAATCACTCAAACATTTGGAGTTTTTACTTGTGTCGGAGACATTTATCCCGACTTTCTCTGTCAAGAGCAGAGATACGATCTCATTTCTGATTGGGCTGTCTCCAAGTGCAGGGTCGATCCTGACGCTCTCATCATAGAGGACTATGCTATGGGTGCAAAAGGAAAAGTCTTTCATATAGGTGAGAATTGTGGACTGTTGAAGCACAAATTGTGGAAAGAGAAACTACGGTTTGATGTGATCGCACCAACCGCCCTTAAGAAGTTTGCCGCCGGAAAAGGAAATGCGGATAAATGCATGATGCATTCGGCATTCATTGAGCATACGGGAATCGATCTAATGAAGTCAATGGACAAGGAAACTAAAGACTGTGGAAGTCCTGTTTCGGACATTGTTGACTCCTACTTTCTTGCGAAGTATGCTCTCACGAAGAAACTACAGTAGACGCAAGATCAGGAAATGCGTCTTGAGCAATTTGCTTGTTCAGACCATAACCATATTGAAAAGTACCACCAATTAGTTCCTTCATGAGTTTCGCTTCTTCTGGATGAATTCCCTCAAGCATCTGAATCATCAGGACATCTTTGCGATCTTTTGGCAGATTGTAAGATTCCTTGAAGATATAAAATCTTCGAACTTCGTTAAAAAGGCTGGCTGGTGTCAGACCTTCGGGAGCAGAATCGGGTGTAAAGGGGGGAAGATCATTCCGATACCACTTTGAGTTGTCGAAAAATGCATATCGAAGAATTTGCTTCAGAGCCATTGATTGATTCTCACGAAGCATTCTGATTTTGTCTTCTCTTGTACTAGCCTCTTTGCCAATCTTCTTCAAAACTTCAGGGATAGTCAGGGTAATGGGCATAATGAACCTTTCTGTTTCTATTTAGCAGGGACTTGACACAAATGAAAAACATGGTATTATTGCTTTATTCAACTCCGCTGTGGGGTTGATGTGTCGCCCTTTTAGGTTTAAAAATGGAAACAGAACAAACGGAAAAGTCAAATCTGAAGGTTTGGCTAAAGGATGAGCGCAAGACAGCGGTTGTTCGCAAGGTAGAGTCTCACCCCGTGTGGGGTAAGCAGTATCTTGTCACAACCCATAGTGACGAGTGGGGTCCAGAGACTTTTTGGGTCAAGGAAGAAAATGTCGAAACATACGGAGGTCGTCATGGCTGAAAAGAAAATGAGAGTTGTTAAGAGAAGTAAAAAGAACAATGCAGAAACTGCTGCTACTGAACCGGTTGTTCCATATGTGGAACCGCCAGTAGCACCCGATGCAGTTCCGATTTCTTTTCCATCAAATGAAAAGGAAAAGATTGATCAGAATATCCCCATCGTCTACACTATGCGTTGTCGGGCGGGTGAATATCAATCCAGTTCATGGATTGGTTTGGGGTGGTCAATCCTTAAGCACCGTCTGTGGCATGTGTACAATGATGGCAAGTTCATGGACTAATGAATGAACATTTTTGTAGTTGACGAAAACCCATATACGGCGGCTCATGACTTGTGCGACAAGCATGTTGTCAAGATGATCGTGGAAACAGCGCAAATGCTATCCACGGCACATCGTGTCATTGATGGAACACAGACCATACGGGTCACATCAAGCAACCGTAAAATCAAGCATTGGGTTCATCCAAATCCAGAAATGGACGAGGTTCTATGCTTGCCAACAATGGTCAATCATCCATGCACTCTGTGGTCGATGAAAAGCGATTCAAACTATCATTGGCTATGGGATCATGGTATGGGTCTTCTCGGAGAGTACACCAAGCGTTATGGTAAAGTACATTCCATGAACAATCTGTTTGGCTATTATTTGATTTCAACACCCGAAAAAATTCAAAGCGGAAGATTGACACCATTTGCACAAGCAATGCCCGAGCAGTATCGTTGTGAAAATGCAGTTTCTGCATATCGAAAATACTACATTGGAGAAAAAAAGCGATTTGCAAAATGGAGCAGAAGCCAAGTTCCTTTGTGGTTTTTCCAAGAAGCCGTATAAATATACTACTCGCTATGCCAAACTATGATTACATGTGCAAGGCTTGCAATCACACCTTTGAGGAGTTCTTGAAGGTAGCAGATCATGATAAGCCATGCAAAAAGCCATGCCCCAAGTGTGGTGAAAAAAAGGTGGAGCAGTATATTCCATCTGCACCGCCCGTTATTGATCCTGTTCGTCTAGGAATACGAAAGCCAGATAGCGGCTTCAAGGAAGTCATTTCCAAAATCAAACAAGCACACCCAAGACATGGAATGAGAGATTATTGAAATGGAAACAAATGAAGATGTAAAGTTGCTATCTGTTGAAGCAGAAAATAAGGGTCGATTCTATCAATCCCCTACTAGCGGCAAGTGGTATCCCTCTGTCACTACCGTGGTAAACCATGAAGATGCTGAAAAGTGGGCAAAGTGGCGTGAGAATCCTGAAAATCTCAAGATTTCGCAAGCAGCAATTCAGCGTGGGAACCGACTTCATGCCTTGGTCGAAGACTACCTGAAGGAGGGAACTATTCCCACGGATGTAAGTGAAAGATGGCATTTTGATCCAATGCTTCCTCTTTTGCAGAACATCGGCAAAATCTACGCCATCGAAAAGCCTCTTTGGTCTGATCACCTCATGCTTGCTGGCAGAACGGATTGTATTGGCGAGTACCTTGGCGAACCCGCCATCATTGATTTTAAGACATCCTCCAAGGAAAAAAAGAAGTCTTGGATCAAGAACTATTTTAGACAGGCTGCTGCCTATTCCTACATGTGGGAAGAACGGACAGGGCAAAGAATCAATAGGCTTGTTGTTTTGATCACAACTGACGAAGGTACATCACAAGAATTTGTTGAAGAGCGTGAAGATCACAAGGAGGGATTGGCTAGTGTCATCAATTCCTATTGGAAAAAGAACGGCTTCAAAACCATACAGGAGATAGCAAATGAACTGGCTCAAAAGGCTTCTTAAGTTCTTTGGTTGGGAATTGTCATCTGTCAAAGATGAAACTGTGGAGGAACCGACCAAGTATCATTGCATTCGTTTTATGACCGACAAAGGCGAACAAGTAGGTATTCTTCTTACCACAGATGAACTTGAGCGAGGACTCAATCGCTGGGTTGATACGATTCAAGAAATGCCTATTGATACAGTAGACACAAATGCAGACGAAAGGGTTCCATAATGGGATCGATCATTAACATAGAAGATAGTTTCAGCAAAGAGATTGAAGAATTGTGCAAAAATCGCAAAGATGGAAGGTACATTGATGCAATTTTAGAATTGTGCGAAAAGCATGGAATCGAACCGGAATCGATTGCCAAATTGGTCACCAAACCAATTAGAGAAAAACTAAAGTCGGAATTTGAAGATCGCAACATGATTCGGGGCAAAAAGACCAAGTTGCCTCTTGACTGATATACAGTTACGAGTTACAATTTCACACATCGTTCATACACCACACACTTAACACACAGGAGATACAGAGATGAGTTTTGCAAACCTAAAGAAGAATTCGCAGTCCGCAATTGACAAGATTTCCAAGGAAATGACCAAGTTGACCTCCAAGGGCAACTATGAGGATGATCGGTTCTGGACACTTGAGCGTGACAAGTCAGGCAATGGCTATGCGGTGATCCGCTTCCTTCCACCCGTTGAGGGCGAGGAAATTCCGTGGGTTCGTGTCTTCAGCCACGGCTTTCAGGGAAAGGGTGGTTGGTTCATTGAGAACTGTCCGACTACGCTTGGCAAGAAGTGCCCTGTGTGCGAAGGCAACAACGAACTATGGAACAGCGGACTTGAGTCGAACAAGGGCATTGCCCGTGACCGCAAGCGCAAGTTGTCGTATATCGCCAACATTCTTGTTGTGAGTGATCCCACGAACAAGGACAATGAG
>JBIPMZ010000234.1:0-3998 GCA_044376165.1 Cyanobium sp. | reverse complement strand
CTTTACCAGGGGGTGACCCTGGGGGGTACCGGCAAGCAGCACGGCAAACGGCACCCCACCCTGCGGGACAACGTGGTGGTGGGAGCGGGCGCCAAGGTGCTGGGGGCGATCACGGTGGGATCCAACACCCGCATCGGGGCGGGCTCTGTGGTGCTGCGCGACGTGGGTGCCGACAGCACCGTGGTGGGCATTCCCGGTCGGGTGATTCATCAATCGGGGGTCCGCATCGACCCGCTCGCCCATTCCGCCCTGCCGGATGCCGAGGCGCGGGTGATCCGCAACCTGATGGAGCGCATCGACAGCCTGGAGGGGGAGCTGTCCCAAGCCCTGGGAAGCCTGCGCGACCTCCACAGCCGGCGCGCCGCGGAGGGCGAGAACGGCGGTGCGCCGCTCGGATTGTCCCAGAGCTTGCGCGACCGAGAGATTTTGGAATATCTGGGGGATGGGGAGTCGGAAGGTGGCGGGCTGTCCGCGAACGGGGCGCGCGCGACGGATGGGATGGAGAGCTGGTGGCTGAGCGACGGTGGCGGCATCTAGCGTTTCGCAGCGGGATGCCGCGCGGGGGATGCCGCCCCAGGCTCTCAGGGGTTCCGCCCCGGATCAGACGGTGACCTGCTGGGGCGCTGCGGGTTGGGGCTGGAACATGAACATGGAGTAGATCACGTTGCGACGCACCTGGATCATCATTTCCAGGAACATATCATAGCCCTCATTTTTGTATTCGATCAGCGGATCCTTCTGGCCGTAGCCGCGCAGACCGACGGATTCGCGCAGTGCCTCCATCGCCTGCAGATGCTCGCGCCATAGGGTATCGATTTGCTGGAGGGTAAAGAAACGCTCAGCTTGGCGCATCAAGCCGGGTTGGAGCTGATCCACTTGGGATTCCTTGATGTCGTAAGCATTGCGCAACTGCTCCTTCAGGAATGACTTGAGCTCCTCCACCGACAGGCCTTGCACCTGCTCGGGGCTGAGGTCTTCGAGCAGATAAATAAATTCTTTCACCTTATCGACCAGGCGGGTGAGATCCCACTCCTCCGGCGGCAGCTCCGGATTGACGTAGGCCTCAACGATGTCATCCACCGTGCGCTCCCCGAATTCGATCACCTGCTGCTTCAATTCAGACCCCTCGAGCACGCGACGACGGATGCGGTAAACAGCTTTGCGCTGATTATTCATCACTTCATCGTATTCAAATACCTGTTTGCGCTGGTCGTAGTAATAGGTTTCCACTTTCTTTTGCGCGCCTTCGAGCGAGCGGGTGAGCATGCCCGACTCAATCGGCATGTCCTCTTCCACCCGGAAGGCGTTCATCAGACCAGCCACCCGCTCTCCCCCGAAGATGCGGAGCAGGTTGTCTTCCAGCGACAGGAAGAAGCGGGTGCTGCCGGGATCCCCCTGCCGCCCTGCCCGGCCGCGGAGCTGATTGTCGATGCGCCGGGATTCATGGCGCTCGGTGCCGATCACATGCAGGCCGCCAGCGGCGCGCACCTGCTCCTCCTCCTGACGTACGACGCCGTCGTATTCGCCACGAACCCGGGCGATCAAGTCGCGCAGGGCAAGGATTGAGGGATCATCGGTGGGGGCCTTCTCCGCCGCCTGGGCGATGCGATCTTCCAGCTCCAGCACGGTGAGGCTGCGATCCCCCCAGGCCCTCACCAGATCCTTGGCCAACTGGCCGAGGGCTTGGTCGGTGGCTTCGGAGAGCGGACAGGGGAAGAGGTTGCCGAGCGCCCGCGCTTCACTGGGCGGCCGAGAGGACACGCCCTTGGCCCCGAAGCCACCCCCGGGATCCGTGGAGCGCTGGAGCGGAATGGGCGGCCGATGCCCCTCCTCGGGCCGCACCAATCGGGCCAACAAAACCTCCCGCAACTTGAGGCGGGCCATGTAGTCGCTGTTGCCACCGAGAATGATGTCGGTGCCGCGACCGGCCATGTTCGTGGCGATGGTGACCGCCCCGGCGCGGCCGGCCTGGGCGATGATCTCCGCCTCCCGCTCCACGTTTTCGGGTTTGGCGTTGAGCAGGTTGTGGGGCACCTGCTCCTCAGCCAGCAGGGAGGAGAGCAGCTCCGATTTTTCGACGCTGGTGGTGCCGACCAGCACCGGCCGCCCAGCGCGGTGGATCTCGGCGGTTTCGAGAGCCACCGCACGCCACTTGCCCGACTCAGAGCGGAACACCTGATCGGACCAATCCGAGCGCGAGCGGGGCCGATTGGTGGGTACGACGGTGACTTCCAGTTTGTATGTCTTCTCGAATTCCACCTCTTCGGTTTTGGCGGTGCCGGTCATGCCGGCCAGGCGCGGGTAGAGGAGGAAGAAGTTTTGATAGGTGATGCTGGCGAGGGTTTGGGTTTCGGGCTGGATCGCGAGACCCTCCTTCGATTCGATCGCTTGGTGCAGGCCATCACTCCAGCGCCGACCGGGCATGACACGACCGGTGAACTCATCGACGATCACCACCTCACCGTTGCGCACGATGTAATTGACGTCGCAAATAAAGAGCTCTTTAGCCTTGAGTGCGTTATTGACGAAGTGGGCCCATGGGTCGGCCGGATTGTAGAGGTCGTCGACGCCGAGGATCTCTTCGGCTTTTTCGTAGCCTTCGTCGGTAAGGGTGACATTGCGCTGCTTTTCATCCACTTCATAATCGCCCTCGGGATCGATGCCGTCCCGACCCATTTCAGCGGCGCGCTCCAGGCGGGAGGCCACCTCAGTCGCGCGCTGGTATTTCTCCTGCGGACGCTCGATCTGGCCAGAGATGATCAGGGGGGTGCGGGCCTCGTCGACGAGGATCGAGTCAACCTCGTCGATGATGCAGTAGTGAAAATCTCGCTGTACCACATCGGCGATATCGGTCGCCATGTTGTCGCGGAGGTAGTCGAAACCGAGCTCCGAGTTGGTGGCGTAGGTGATATCGCAAGCATAGTTGCGTTGTCGGTCATAGGGTGCCATCTCGTTTTGGATCAGCCCCACACTCAGGCCGAGGAAGCGATGGATCTGGCCCATCCATTCGGCGTCGCGACGGGCGAGGTAGTCGTTGACGGTGACGACATGCACCCCCCGTCCGGTGAGGGCATTGAGATAGGCCGGCAGGGTGGCCACCAGCGTCTTGCCCTCGCCGGTCTTCATCTCGGCGATCTGGCCATCGTGCAGCACCATGCCGCCGATCAGCTGCACATCGAAGTGGCGCATGCCCAAGACGCGCTTGCCCGCCTCGCGAACCACGGCGAAGGCCTGGGGGAGGAGCTCATTGAGCAGTTTGCGTTCGCGGGCGAGCACGGCCTCGCTGCCGCCACCGACAGCGCGGGCGTTGGCCAGCTTCTGACGGAATTCCGCCGTCAGGCCCCGCAGGGCGTCGTCGGAGAGGGGCTCAATCTCCTCCTCGAGAAGATTGACGTCAGAAACCAGGGGTTGATAGCGCTTCAGCTTGCGGGCATTCGGATCGCCCAGCAGGAGCTTGAGCATCGGAGACAACCAACCGGACTGCCCACCCTATCACCGGACGCGGGCATGATTGCGGAAAAAACCAGTTCCCGCCAGGCTTTGCCCGCCGTGGTGGCCCCACAACGCCTGCGGCGTAGTCTGCCGCAGGCCATCCCCGCCAGCCGATTGGGCACCCCGATTCAGCTGCTTCGCCACCGTTCGGGCGCGCCGGGCTTGCGTCTCGGCTTGGGCCCCGGCCTGCGACCGAGGGGGGCTCTATCCCAATTGCAGGCCCTGTTCGTCAACAATGGCTTCTGGGCCGCCGGCCGCACGGTGGCGGGGTTGCGCCGGATGCTGCGGGGGAGCGAGGCGGTGGTGAGCGCCTGGGATGGGGATCGCCTGGTGGGTTTCGGCCGCGCGACCAGCGATGGGGCCTACCGCGCGGTGCTGTGGGATGTGGTGGTGGCCCAAGACGTCGAGGGGCAAGGCCTGGGCCGAAGGCTGGTGGAGGCGCTCCTGGAGATTCCGGTGGTGGCCAACGCCGAACGGATCTACCTGATGACGACCAATAGCAAGGG
>JBIPMZ010000029.1:0-14361 GCA_044376165.1 Cyanobium sp. | reverse complement strand
CACCCTGTCCGGAGGGTTGGGGGCCCACGCCCCTGGCCGACGCCTGCCACCGGGCCAAGGGCAGCGAGTGGGATCCCTGGGAATGGGCGCTGATGCGCTCTCGCCGCTGCCGGCTGGTGGCGATGCGCGACCCATTGACCGCCCAGAACCTGCGCCGCCACGGGGTGGCCGCCCTGGCTCCCGGCAACCCGATGATGGATGGGCTGGAGGCAGACCCCCTCCCCGGCTGGCTGAGGGGTCGGCGGCGCCTGCTGCTGCTTCCCGGCAGCCGTATGCCGGAGGCGCAGCGCAACCTGGCCCGCCTGCTGGCGGCCTTGCCGAGCGAGGGCGGCGAGCCCACCACCGCCCTGCTCCCCACCGGCGCCAGCCCCTCCCCGGAGGATCTGGCCCCCCTGCTGGCGGCAGCCGGCTTCCACCCCCAACCGCCACACGCCGCAAGCGGTGCGGCCGCCAGCTGGCGGCGAGAGCACCTGGAGGTGGTGATCGGCCCTGGACGCTTCGCCCGCTGGGCCGGCTGGGCGGAGGTGGGCCTAGCCACCGCCGGCACCGCCTGCGAGCAGCTGGTGGGGCTGGGGATTCCCGCCCTCTCCCTGCCGGGCCCGGGGCCGCAGTTTCAGACGGGCTTCGCCCGTCGCCAGAGCCGGTTGCTGGGGGGGGCGGTGCATCCCTGCCACGACGCCGCCGAGCTGGGATGGCGGCTGAAGGCCTTGCTGGCGGACGGGGAGGAGCGGCGGCGGCTGGGGGCCATCGGCCAACGCCGCATGGGACCGCCAGGGGGAAGCGCGCAGCTGGCGAAGCTGCTGGCAAGCCGGCTGCTCGGAGAGGGCGGGCCGGTGGCGTCCGGCGGGGGATGATGGCTCCTCTCTGCCCCGCCCCACCCCGCGATGGCCGGCATCCCCGACCGCGACTACAACGCCGCCTGCGGCCGCCTGGCCAGCCGCCTGGGGATCAGCCTGGCGGCCGCCCGCCGCCGGGTGGACATCCGGGCCGCCCAGGAGGGCCACCGAGACACCCCCGCCCGCCTGGCCCTCGCCCAGCGGATGCTGGAGGAGGCGGAGGCGGCGGGCGTCGACAACGCTGCCCGGCTCACGGCGATGCTGCAGGCGCTGAGCAGCGACGACAACTTCATGACCGAGGACTGAGACTGCGGGTCAAGGGCTGAGCCTGCGGGTCGGCCGCCCCCGCCGGGCGCGACGGCAGGCCCCCCGGACTCCGGGCTCGCAGGGGTTCAGGGCTCCCAGGGGTTCAGTGCTCAAAAATCGCGGTGAATCGCTGGCGATCCAGTTCGGCAATCACGGGCAAGCAGGCAAAACAGCGCTGGGCCAAGGCCCAGCGATCCTCCCGCCGCAGCATCGCCTCCAGCCGATCACGGGCGGCCAGCAGCCAGCGCACGTCCCCGGCGGCGTAGGCCAGCTGGGCCTCGCTGAGCTCCTCCACCCGCCCCCAGTCGGAACTTTGGGCCTGCTTGTCCAGCTCCACGCCCACCAGCTCGGCCACCACCTCCTTGAGTCCATGGCGGGGGCTGTAGGTGCGGGCGAGCCGACTGGCCACCTTTGTGCAAAACAGGGGCGCCACGGCGATGCCGAGGTTTTCCGCCAGGGCCGCCACATCGAAGCGGGCGAAGTGAAACACCTTCTCAATCGCCGCATCTTCGAGCAGGTGCTGGAGCCGGGGGGCCTCACGCTGCCCCCGCGCCAGGCGAATGCAGGCAACGTTGTCCTCCCCATCGCAAATCTGCACCAGGCACAGGCGGTCGCGGCCGTGCATCAGCCCCATCGCCTCGGTGTCCACCGCCAGGGCGCGGGCGGCCCCATACAGATGCTGCCAGCCCTCATCGAGATCGCCATCGAAGACGGCGAAGCGCGCCGGCGGCGGCTTCGGGGAGCTGGCGGAATCCTGGTCCATCGGGGCGCCTCGCGGGGAAGGACAGGATTCATCGTGACCCACCGCCCTCCGGCGCCTGCAGACGTCGAGGAAGCCGGAGCTCCGGGCAGCAGGGGGCACGGCGGCTCTGGCGCGGATGGGGGAGAATGCGGCCCCCTTCTGCCGGAGTGCCCCCCGCAATGCCCACCCTGGGTTCCACCCTCCTGCTGACGCTTCTTTTGGCGATCGGCCTGGTGTTTTTCCTCCGCGCCGCCAGCAAGGACCGCACAACCATTGTGGAAGTGCACTCGCCGCGGCCGGCGGTGGAGGTGCTCGAGGGGCTCAGCGGCTGGCTCGCGGCGCGCGGCTGGTGCCCTGAAACCAGCGATCCGGAACGACAGGTGCTGCGCTTCCGCGGCCAGGTGCGCTCCAGCCTGCCCTTGGCTGTGCTGCTCTCCTGTCTCGGGGCTTTGGGGGCGGCCTGCCTCGGCCTGGTGTTGCGCCAGGTGCTGCCGATCCTCGGCTGGTGGCCCCTGCTGCTGTCCCTCTCAGGCCCCCTGGCGGGCTGGATCTACCGGCGTCGGGCCGAGCGCAGCGAGAGCCTGGAGCTGCGGCTGATGAACGAACCCGGCCGCGCCGGCAGCACCCTTCGCCTGCGGGCCCACCGCGACGAGCTGATCGCCATCGAGACCGAACTGGGTCCTCGCCTGGAGCTGGCCAGCGACGGAGCTCTGCTCACCTCCCCGATCTGACCCGCCTCCCTCCGACCCCCCTCCGCCGCCATGGTTCGCCCCGTCGCCACCCTCCTGCTCACCGCCCTGCTGAGCGGCGGACCGCTCGGGTTCGCCGCCTCCGCGCGCGCTCAGGAGGCCAGCCCACCGACGCCGAGCCCGTTGGCCAACCGCGCGGTCCGCTCAAGCCCTGCCGACCGCGGCGGCGATCCCCTCACCGGCCCCCGCAGCCGCCTGCCCCGGGACTGGATCGGAACACGCACCCTGGGGCCGACCACCCCGATTCTGGTGCTGGCGGGGCACGCCGACTCCCAGAACCTGGCAGGCTCCGGCACCAGCGGCGCCGCTGTTGCGGCAGGAGCGGCGCCGATGTCTCCCGGCATCAGCGATGAGCTCTACTGGAATCTGGCGGTCGCAGAGGCGGTGGTGGCGGAAGGGCAGAGCCGAGGCTTGCCCATTCGCTCCTACCTCCCCCCCTCCCGCACGATCTACGACGGCAACAGCCCTGGCACCAACTGGTCCGTGGGGAAGCAACATGTGGCCGCAGGGGGCTATGCCCTGGAGATCCACTTCGACGCCTGGGGGCCCTCCGGAATCGGCTCTGGACTGATCCCCCCCCTCCACGACGCCTTCAGCCGGATCGACGAGGAGCTGGCCCGGGAATTCGGGGGCTACCCCATGTTTTTCCGCCGCGGCCTGGGGGGCCCTCGGCGGGGCATCGCCCTGCTGGAGATCGGCAAGCTGGAGGGCACCTTGGAGGCCAGCCTGCGGGATCCACGCATCCGCGCGAGCACTGTGCAGCGCATCGCCGTGCGGGTGGTGGACTCCCTGGAACGGGGCATGGGCCGGCCAGGCAACGAGGACGGCGTGGCTGGTCGCTCCGCTCTCACCCCACTGCCTGGTGCGGCTGACAGCGGGCCTCCAACGCGGGGTCTTCAAGCCAATTCTGGGGGCGAGTGAACACCTCCGTGAGCAGCGCTTCTCGGCTTCCAGGCTCCACCTGGTAGCCGTACTCCCAACGAACCAAGGGGGGCAGCGACATCAAAATCGACTCGGTGCGGCCGTTGGTCTGAAGGCCGAAGATGGTGCCGCGATCGAAAACCAGATTGAACTCCACGTAGCGGCCCCTGCGGTAGAGCTGGTATTGCCGTTCCCGGTCTTGCCAGGGGATGGCCTGGCGTCGCTCGACGATCGGAACATAGCTCGGCAGGAAGGCGTTGCCGCAGGCGGTGGCCAGGGCAAAGAGCTTCTCCCAGCTCTGGGGAATCGGGCCGAGGGCGGCGCTCGCCGCGGCCGCCGCCCCCCCCGGTTCCTGCCCCTTGTAGAGAACGCCACCGTCGTCTTGGTAGTCGTAGAAAATGCCGCCAACGCCCCGGGTCTCGCCGCGATGCCGCAGGAAGAAGTACTCGTCGCACCAGGGCTTGAACACGGGGTAGTAAGCCGGGTCGACGCTGTCGCAGGCTTGCTTGAGGGTGCGATGAAAGTGGCGGGCGTCCTCGAGGAAGGGGTAGTACGGGGTGAGGTCGGCGCCGCCCCCAAACCACCACACCGGCCCGGCCTCGAAGTAGCGGTAGTTGAGGTGCACCGTGGGGAGATAGGGATTGCGCGGATGCAGCACCATCGAGGTGCCGAGGGCAAACCAGCGCTGGCCCTCAGCCTCCGGCCGCTGGCTGAGGATCGAGGGCGGCAGGCGATCCCCCTCCACCTCCGAAAAATTGACGCCGCCCTGCTCGAAGACGCGCCCGGCCTTCATGACCCGTGAGCGGCCGCCACCGCCCTCGGGCCGCTCCCAGCTCTCCTCCAGGAACCGCCCCTCCCCATCCAGACGCTCCAGTTCGGCGCAGATGGAGTTCTGCAGACCGAGCAGCAGCTCGCGGGCCCGGCGGCGGGAATCGGCGGGGGGCAAGGACATAGGGCGAAAGCGGCGATCCGGGCGGGGGTCATGCCCACCTTTCCAGTCTGGCGGGGGCCTGCACAAGCCTTCGAGAGCCTCTGTCACGGCTCAGCGCCTACGGGATGGAAGGCTTGCGAGCCTGCGGGCTCGAAGGCTTGCGGGCTCTCCGCCCGTCCCCTTCCGGCGCTTCTGCCTAGGATTAGCAATTGCTTGGGATGTACCCTGCCGCATGGTTACGGATGAAACCGCCCGCCGGGTTCTCGAGCCCCTGAAGGATGCGGGCAGCGGCCGAGGTCTCCTCGAACTCGGCTGGCTCGGGGCGGTGCGCGTGCAGGGGGCCAAAGCCGTGTTCCGGCTCGCCCTGCCCGCCTTCGCCGCCAGCCAGCGAGACCGCATCGCCGCGGAGGCGCGAGCCGCTCTCCTCGCCCTCGAAGGGATCGGGGACGTGCAGATCGAGCTGGCCCAGCCGGCCCCTCCACCCTCGGCGGGAGCGATCGGCGCGGCGGGCCATGGCCCCGGGGGTCAGGGCCAACTTCCCGAGCGCCAGGGGATCCCCGGGGTGGGCCGGGTGATCGCCGTCAGCAGCGGCAAGGGCGGGGTGGGGAAGAGCACCGTGGCGGTGAACCTGGCCTGCGCCCTGGCCGCCCAGGGCCTGCGGGTGGGGCTGCTCGACGCCGACATCTACGGCCCGAATGCCCCCACCATGCTGGGGGTGGCGGATCGCACCCCCCAGGTGCGCGGCAGCGGCGCCGAGCAGGTCCTCACCCCGATCGAGAGCTGCGGCCTCGCCCTGGTTTCGATGGGCCTGCTGATCGAGGAGAACCAGCCGGTGATCTGGCGGGGCCCGATGCTCAACGGCATCATTCGTCAGTTTCTGTATCAGGTGGACTGGGGGGAGCGGGATGTGCTGATCGTCGACCTGCCTCCGGGCACCGGCGATGCCCAACTCACCGTCGCCCAGGCGGTGCCGATGGCCGGGGTTCTGATCGTGACCACCCCCCAGCAGGTGTCGCTGCAGGATGCCCGGCGCGGCCTGGCGATGTTTCTGCAGATGGGGGTACCGGTGCTGGGCGTCGTGGAAAACATGACCGCCTTCGTGCCGCCCGATGCCCCGGAGAAGCGCTACGAGCTGTTTGGCCGTGGCGGCGGTGCGCGGCTGGCCTCGGAGGCGGATGTGCCTCTGTTGGCCCAGCTGCCCATGGAGCTCGCCGTGGTGGAAGGAGGCGACCGCGGGGTCCCTGCGGTGCTGGCCGCCCCGGGCTCGCCAACCGCCCGGGCCTTCCACGACCTGGCTCTGCGCCTCAGCGAGAGCTGCGCCTTGCGTCCGGCCCTGGCCTGAGCCGATGGTCCTGAGCGCCCGTCGCGGCCGCTACGCCGCCGGGGGAAGGTCCCGCCGCACACCAGCCTGGCGCTCGGTCGACTGGATCCTGTGGGGTGTACCCCTGGGCCTCAGCCTGCTGGCGGGCGGGCTGATCGCCAGCACCCAGCGCCAGGCCGCCGAGGCGGTGTGGTGGCAGCACTGGCTCACGGCCGCCGTGGGCCTGGCCCTGGCGTTGGCGCTGGCTCGGGTGCCCCTGGCGCAGATCACACGGCTGCGCTGGCCGATCTACGGCGCCACGGTGGCCAGCCTGATCGCCGTGCGCCTGATCGGAACCTCCGCCCTGGGGGCCCAGAGCTGGATCGCCATCGGAGGCTTCTACGTCCAACCCTCCGAATTTGCCAAGCTGGCCGCCATCGTGTTGCTGGCGGAGGTGCTGGCGCGCCATCCGGTGGAGCGACCGGTGGATCTGCTGCGCCCCATGGCGATGATCGGCCTCCCCTGGTTGCTGGTCTTCGTGCAACCCGACCTGGGCACCTCCCTGGTGTTCGGTTCCGTACTCCTCACGATGCTCTTCTGGGCGGGCATGCCCCTGGGCTGGTTGGTGCTGCTGCTCTCGCCGCTGGTCACAGCGATCCTGGCCGGCACCTTCCCCTGGGCCCTGCTGGTCTGGATTCCGGCGATGGGGGTGCAGGCCTGGCGCTGCCTCCCTTGGCAACGAACCGCTCTGGCCCTGGTGCTGGCGGTGCAGGGGCTGTTCGCCGTGGCGACGCCCTGGCTCTGGCAGCACGGCCTGCGGGCTCACCAGCGGGAGCGCCTGACGATGTTCCTCGACCCCTCCCAAGACCCCCTGGGGGGGGGGTACCACCTGATCCAGAGCCAGATCGGCATCGGTTCAGGCGGCCTGTGGGGCACCGGGTTGATGCAGGGTCAGCTCACCAAGTTGCGCTTCATCCCCGAGCAGCACACCGATTTCATCTTCAGTGCCCTGGGGGAGGAGCTGGGGTTCGTCGGCAGCGTGCTGGTGGTGGCCGCCTACGGCCTCCTGATGGCCCGGCTGCTGCAGATCGCCGGTCGGGCGCGCTCGGATGTGGAGTCGCTGGTGGTGGTGGGGGTGGGGGCAATGCTGATGTTTCAGGTGGTGGTCAACATCTTCATGACCATCGGCCTGGGGCCGATCACGGGCATCCCGCTGCCCTGGCTGAGCTATGGACGCTTCGCGATGCTGATCAACTTCCTCGGACTGGGTCTTGTGGCCTCCGTGGCACACAGCAACCGCAGGGCACCGCGACGGTGGTGAGCCTCGATGAACTGCGAAGGTGCCTCGGCGAAGGAGCACCGGCCGGCCGTGGGGATGAGGACAGCGTGCGGCGGCAGTGGTGGGCGGCCTTGGCGACGCTCCAGGACGATCTGCTGGGGGCCGAAGGCAACGGAAGAACGCGGGGCCTGTGGCTCGCGGCACCGCTACCGGCCCTCTACGAACCCTCGCTGCTGCGGCGGCTGAGGGGATGGGTGTGGGCTCCCGCGGCGATCGACCAGTTGCTGCAGCCCGGCGCGCCGCTGCTGCCCGGCAGCCTGGGGGCGCCTGTGCCGGGAGCCCGCGCCCTGGCGGAAGGATTTCAGCGGCTGCCGCTGCGGCAGGAGGACGGCACCGATCCCCTGTTGCTGCTGATCACGGAGCGGCTGCAGGTGGCTCTCGCCGTCGACGGCCCGCCGGAGGCCCGGCGGCTGTTGGTGCGCTTCGACGCACCGGTTCTCTCCGGCGCCCTGGCCCTGCTCGACCGGCGGCTGCAGGAGGACGATGCCGCCGCCGCGTCCCGGCTGCGGCGCGACCTGCGGGATCTCGGCACCCTGCACAACGACCCCTCCCGCGCCCTGCAGTTCTGGCCCCTGCTCGCCCAGCGCCTTGCCGGAATGGCTCCCAGCGTGACCCTTCAACCCGTGGTGCCGGGCCGGCAGGCAGGCGGAGAGCGACGGGAGGGCAACGGCGAGCTGGCCCTGCTCGAGGCCCTCACCCACGAGGTGCGCACCCCCCTGGCGACGATCCGCACCCTGATCCGCTCGCTGCTGCGGCGCGCCGACCTGCCGCCGGTGGTCCGCCAGCGACTGGAGCAGATCGACGGGGAGTGCAGCGAGCAGATCGATCGCTTCGGCCTGATCTTCCTGGCCGCCGAGCTGCAGCGCCACGGCGTGGGCCAGAGACCGAGCTCCGGCCAGCTGGCGCGCACCGACCTGGCCCAGGTGCTGCACCAACTCGAGGAGCTCTGGCGGCGGCAGCTGGGCCGCCGGGGTTTGGAATTCCGCCTGGCCATCTCCCCAGACCTGCCCCCCGTGCTCAGCGACCCCCCCCGACTGGAGACCATGCTGGGCGGACTGATCGACCGCTTCAGCCGAGGCCTGCCCAGCGGCAGCCAGGTGCTGGTGAGCCTGCAACCGGCGGGGGCACGCCTAAAGCTGCAGCTCAGCAGCGAAGCGGACGGGGCGGCTGCCGGGGACGCAGAGCGCAGCGAACAGGTGGGCCCGGTGCTCAGCTGGAACCCGGATACCGGCAGCCTGCAGCTGAGCCGCCAGGCCACCCGACAGCTCTTTCATCAGCTGGGCGGTCGCCTCACCGAGCGGGGCGGCAGCAGCCTGACGGTGTTCTTCCCCCTGGCGGAGCGGGGCGGCTGAGGTGCCGCATTGTTGAAGGGTGTAAAGACTCTGCCCCCTGCGGGCAGGGGCCCGAAAACCCAGTGCTAGCTTCCGCCTGAAGCGATCTGCGAGCCATGCCAGAGACGGCCCTGACCGGTCAACTTCCCAAATACATCGGCAGCACGGGCGGTTTGCTCAACGCTGCGGAGACAGAAGAGAAGTACGCCATCACCTGGACGAGCACCATCGACCAGGTCTTCGAGCTGCCCACGGGCGGCGCTGCAGAAATGCAGGCCGGCGAAAATCTCATGTACTTTGCCCGCAAGGAGCAGTGCCTGGCCCTGGGCACCCAGCTGCGCAGCAAATTCAAGCCCCGCATCGAGGATTACAAGATCTATCGGATCTATCCCGGCGGTGACACCGAATACCTGCACCCCAAAGATGGCGTCTTCCCCGAGAAGGTGAACGAGGGCCGCGCCATGGTGGGCCACAATCCCCGTCGCATCGGTGAAAACCCCAACCCTGCCGGCCTCAAATTCAGCGGCAAGGCCACCTACGACGCCTGAAGGCACCCCACCATCCTGTTAGAAAAGCGGGGCGGAGAGCCCCGCTTTTTTTGTCCGCCCTTCGCCCCGATGTCGGCCCCCGCTCGCAGTCCAGACCGTGCCACCTTCCTCCAACAGGTCGCCGCAGGTGAGGTGGGCGGTGAACGCGGCCCCAACTTCATCCCGCTCTGGAAGCGATGGCCGGCAGACCTGGAGACCCCCCTCACCACCTGGCTGAAAACCGGGTCTCGCAGCCAGCATGGTGTGCTGCTGGAGTCGGTGGAGGGGGGCGAACAGCTCGGCCGCTGGAGCCTCATCGCCTGCGAGCCGCTCTGGACGCTGAGTTGTCGCGGCGCGCTGGCCGAGCGGCACTGGCGGGACGGTCGGCTCGATGAGCTGGCGGGCAACCCTTTCCTGCTGTTGCGCCAATGCCTGGCTCCGATTCGACCGGCTTCGGTGGCGGGCCTTCCCCCCTTCGGCCAGCTGCTGGGCTTCTGGGGCTATGAGCTGATCCAGTGGATTGAGCCGAGCGTGCCGATCCACCCCGCCGATCCCGCCGCCCCTCCCGACGGCTGCTGGATGTTGGCGGACAGCCTGCTGGTGTTCGACCAGGTGAAGCGACAGATCACCGCCGTGGCCTATATTGATCTCAGCGAATCCGCCGACCCGGAGCACGCCTGGAATCAAGCGGCGGCACGCATTGCCCAACTCGAAGCCCGCATGCAGGCCCCCCTGCCGGCGGAGGTGGTTCCGCTGGAGTGGCACGATGCCGACAACCGTGAAGTGATTGCCAGCCTGCATCCCACCAGCAATGTGGGGGAGGAGGCATTTATGGCCGCCGTAGGCCGGGCCGCCGAGCACATTGTCGCTGGCGATGTCTTTCAGCTGGTGCTCAGCCAACGGCTGGAGACCACAATCGCCCGCGCACCGTTCGACCTCTACCGCAGCCTGCGCATGGTCAATCCGTCGCCCTACATGGCCTACTTCAACTTCGGCAACTGGTATCTGATCGGCTCCAGTCCCGAGGTGATGGTCAAGGCCGAGCCGGCGGCGGACGGAAGCGTGCTCGCCTCCCTGCGGCCCATCGCCGGAACGCGACCGCGTGGCGAGGATGCGGCGGAGGATGCGGCGATGGAGGCCGATCTGCTGGCAGACCCGAAAGAGCGCGCCGAACATGTGATGCTCGTGGATCTGGGTCGCAACGACCTGGGCAGGGTCTGCCGACCCGGCAGCGTGCGGGTCAAGGAGCTGATGGTGGTGGAGCGCTACTCGCACGTGATGCACATCGTCAGCCAGGTGGAGGGGGTCTTGCAGCCGGATCGCGACGTATGGGATCTGCTGATGGCGAGCTTCCCGGCCGGCACCGTCAGCGGCGCCCCGAAGATCCGGGCGATGCAGCTGATCCACGATCTCGAACCGGATGCCCGCGGCCCCTACTCGGGCGTCTACGGGGCGGTGGATCTGAACGGCGCTCTCAACACGGCCATCACGATCCGCACGATGGTGGTGCTGCCCGCCGGGGAGGGTCGTTGGCGCGTGCAGGTGCAAGCGGGGGCGGGGGTGGTGGCGGATTCCAAACCCCAGGCGGAGCACGAGGAAACCCTCAACAAGGCCAGGGGAATGCTCAAGGCGCTGGCCTGCCTTCTGCCCCGTCCGGTGACGGCGGCATCCCCAGCGGACGGCTCGCCATGAGCGCCCCCCTGCTGTCCAAGGGCTTCGAGGTGGAGATGTACACCGGGCGCCCCGACGGAACCATCGTGGGCTGCGCCGCCGAGGCTGCCGCGGCCCTGGAGGGCTTCGTCACCGAACCCGACCAACGCAATCTCGAATACCTCACGCCGCCCCAGTCCAGCTATCGGCGCCAGCTGGAGTTGCTGCTCGAGCCGCGGCGGCGCCTGCGCCACTGGCTGGCCCCCCGCGGCCTGACCCTGCTCCCCGGGAGCACCTTGAGCACGGGCGACAGCCGCCGCTTCGAGCGCTCCGACCCCGACAACCCCTACCACGCCTCCATCGAGGCCAGCTACGGCACCCGTGTCGTCACGGCCAGCGTGCACATCAACCTGGGGCTGAGGGAGATGGAGCCGCTGTTTGCCGCCCTGCGGCTGCTGCGCTGTGAGGGGGCCCTGCTGCTGGCGATGAGCGCATCCTCCCCCTTCCTCGACCACCGGCCAACCGGGGCCCACTCCACACGCTGGCTGCAGTTCCCGCTGACGCCGCCCCACACGCCCCTCTTCACCAGCCATGCCCACTACATCGCCTGGATGGAGGAGCAGCTGGCGAGTGGGGCCATGGTCAACGTGCGCCACCTCTGGACGTCGGTGCGACCCAACGGCGACGATCGCCCCCACGACCTCAATCGGCTAGAGGTGCGGATCTGCGACTTGCTCCACGATCCGCTTCTGCTGCTGGCGGTCACCGCCTTTGCGGAACTGCGGGTGCAGCAGCTCCTGGCCGATCCGGCCAGCCACGATCCGCTGCGGGCCACCGGCTTCTCCCCCGATCACCTGGCGGCCCTGGCGGACGCCAACGACCGGGCCGCGGCCCAAACGAGCCTGGCCGCCACCCTGCAGCATTGGCGCACCCATCGGCCGGTGCCGGCCCGGGACTGGATCGCTGCCGAACTTCAGGAGATGGCCCCCCTGGCCGCCGCCCTGGACCTGGCCGAACTGCTGGAGCCCCTGCACCAGCTTCTGCTGCCGGTGGAGCGCGGTGGAGGCAACACAGCGATGCGCTGGATCGCCCGCCACCAGGCCGGAGAGAGCGTTGCCGCGATCGTCGCGGCAGAAGCCGCCGAACTCGTGCAGCGGGAACGCCAGCTGGAGGCATGGCTTGCGACAGACGCGGCCCGCGCTTTGGGATGATCATGGCTTCTCTTTCCCCCCGCCTGCCCCCATGCGGCAGCCCACTGCAGCCGTGACCGCAGCATCCCAAGGGGGAGCGTTGCAACCCCCAGAAGGCGCCATTCGCCTGCTGGGGGAACGCCTGGAGCTGGTCGAGGAGCTTTGGGAGAACGTCCTGCGCAGCGAATGTCCGCCCGAGCAGGTGGAAAAGCTGTTGCATCTGAAGCGCTGCAGCGCGCCGCTCCCTCCCTCCCAGATCGGCCAAGACCCCGAAGGTGCCAGTCTCCCGGAAGGCACCAGTCTTCCCGATGGGGCCAGCGAGGCGATTGTGGCGGTGATCCGCTCGATGGACCTGCACGACGGCATCGCCGCGGCCCGTGGCTTTTCCCTCTACTTCCAGCTCGTCAATATCTTGGAGCAGCACATCGAGGAGGACAGCTACCTCGAGAGCCTCAACCGCTCCAGCAACAACGCCAGCAACGACCCCTTCCTGCCCCCGCTGGCCAGCCAGAGCGACCCGGCCACCTTTCGCCAGCTCTTCGGCAGGTTGCGCGCCCTCAACGTGCCGCCAGGCCAGCTGGAAACCCTGTTGCGTGAACTCGACATCCGCCTGGTGTTCACCGCGCACCCCACCGAAATCGTCCGGCACACCGTCCGCCACAAGCAGCGGCGGGTGGCGGCCCTGATCCAGGCGCTGCAGGGGGAGCGCACCCCAACCCCGGACGAGCAGGCGAGTTTGCGCCAACAGCTGGAGGAGGAAATCCGGCTGTGGTGGCGCACCGATGAGCTGCATCAGTTCAAGCCCTCGGTGCTCGACGAAGTGGACTACGCGCTGCACTACTTCCAGCAGGTGCTGTTCGATGCCATGCCGCAACTCCAACTGCGGCTGCGCTCCGCCCTCGCCGCGAGCTACCCGGACGTCCAACCGCCGGCAGACGCCTTTTGCACCTTCGGGTCGTGGGTGGGGTCAGATCGAGATGGCAACCCCTCGGTGACCCACGCCATCACCTGGCGCACCGCCTGCTATCAGCGGCAGCTGATGCTGGAGCGTTACCAGCGCGCGGTTTCCGATCTCCGCGATCAGCTCAGCATCTCCATGCAGTGGAGCCAGGTGGGCCCACCCCTGCTGGACTCGTTGGAAATGGACCGGCTGCGCTTCCCGGAAATCTATGAGCAGCGTGCGGCCCGCTATCGCCTCGAGCCCTACCGCCTCAAACTCAGCTACATCCTGGAGAGGCTGCGCCGCACCGATCAACGCAACCGGCAGCTGGCCCTGGCCGGCTGGGAAACCCCCGCCGAAGGCCCGCTGAGGACCGAGCCGAGCAACCTGGGCAGTGGCCTCACCCCCTCCAGTCAGGAGCTGCACTACACCAGCGCCGACGAGTTTCGCTCCGACCTGGAACTCCTTCGCGACACGCTGGAGGCCACGGGGCTTGCCTGTGCCCCCCTCAACGATCTGCTCTGCCAGGTGCACATCTTCGCCTTTCACCTGGCGAGCCTCGACATCCGCCAGGAGAGCACGCGCCACAGCGATGCGATCGATGAGCTCACCCGCTACCTCGAACTGCCGCTCTCCTACGGCGCGATGGACGAGGAGCAGCGCATCACCTGGCTGCTCGCCGAACTGCAAACCCGCCGCCCGCTCTTGCCACCGGCTGCCCGCTGGAGCGACCCCACCGCGGAAACCTTCCAGGTCTTCCGCATGCTGCAGCGGCTCCAGCAGGAGTTTGGTCCGCGCATTTGCCGCAGCTATGTGATTTCGATGAATCACTCGGTCTCCGACCTGCTGGAGGTGCTGCTGCTCGCCAAGGAGGCCGGACTCGTCGAGCCCACAGCCCAGCGCTGTGACCTGCTCGTGGTGCCCCTGTTCGAAACCGTGGAGGACTTGCAGGGTGCCCCGGCCGTGATGGACCGCCTGTTCCGGGAACCCCTCTACCGCCGCCTTCTGCAGGGAGGAAGCGTGGGGGAAGCGCTGCAGGAGGTGATGCTTGGCTACTCCGATAGCAACAAAGATTCCGGCTTCCTCTCCAGCAACTGGGAGATCCACCGCGCCCAGATCGCGCTGCAACAGCTGGCCGAGAAGCATGGCGTGGCCCTGCGCATCTTTCACGGCCGCGGCGGCTCGGTCGGCCGTGGTGGCGGGCCGGCCTACCAGGCGATCCTGGCCCAACCGAGCGGAACCCTGCGGGGTCGGATCAAAATCACCGAGCAAGGCGAGGTGTTGGCCTCGAAATACTCCCTGCTCGACCTGGCCCTCTACAACCTCGAGACGGTCACCACCGCGGTGCTGCAGAACAGCATGGTGACCACGCCCCTTGACGACACGCCAAGCTGGAACGCCTTGATGGTCCGGCTGGCCGCCACCTCCCGGGATCACTACCGCGCCCTTGTGCATGACAACCCCGATCTGGTGGCCTTCTTCCAGCAGGTGACACCGATCGAGGAGATCAGCAAACTGCAGATCTCCAGTCGGCCGGCACGGCGCAAGGGGGGAGCCAAAGACCTCTCCAGCCTGAGGGCCATCCCCTGGGTTTTCGGC